>NZ_CAWUDP010000062.1:0-68891 GCF_963920835.1 Scytonema sp. PCC 10023 | reverse complement strand
CCGGCGCGCTCACGGAGTACCGTTATAGCGCGGGGCTTACGGCGAAGAAGCTAAATTTGAATGCTCTCTAAAGGCAACAGCAAGTTCCCTACGAGTCAAATTATTATCTTTGTCTCTAAAAAGATCTAGACCGATTACCCTGGGTTTATAGGTTTGTAGGATGCTCAGCATTGTGGCAAGTTTGCTATCCGGTATGGGAAAGCTTCCTACATAATTGATGTCATCTTCATCAATGCCCACAACCACCACTCGCTCTTCGGCGGCTTCAGTAGGTCGCATCTGTAGCAGTTGATCGAAAGCAAGCCACTCTTGAGATTGCAATAATCCTATTGCCCGTACAAGCATCACAAATGCGACAACTGAGAGTCCAGGGAGCGCAACTTCTCGCCAGAGTTTCAGTGTTTGCTGGGTTTTTTTCCAGAACTTGCCTTTAGTTGGAAGCGCAAACTTCATTAATTGATTAATCCGATTTTTCTGGCAGCCAGTTCGATTTGAATTCTTAGCTCTTTACCGGGTTCGTCATAGACCCCCAAAGAATCTTGTAGTCTAATCCAGTAGTTCCGCACTGTGCGATCGCTCACGTTCATTTTTTGAGCGATCGCTTTATCTGTCAAACCCTCTTGAAATTTTAGCGTCAGTACCTCGAGCCATTTGAGGTCAAATTCTGGGCGCGATCGCAGTTCTGACGATAAATAAATTGAGCCTCGCAGTGATAAGTCAACTAATCTTAACATTTCTTTAAAGGGTTGAGACTTATCCATAGCGGCAAAGCCACCTTCATAGGCATTAATCATCGGTTTGAGCCGCACCAATGGTCTGACATTCGTACTCAGCACTACCAAATTGGGGGCGAGACGGCTTGACATCAAAGTTTTAAGCAGTTGTATGCCGACTTCAGTTTCCGCAGGGGCATAAGGCTTTTCTGGCAGACAGGCGAATCTGTTTTTCCTCAATCCCAATGGCATTATTTTTGGTTCCAATGCTCGCTTAGATATTGGCGGTTCGTTTTTTGCTAGTACGGCAAGTCATCTCAAGTTTGCCGATGGCAGTATCTTCAGTGCAACCAATCCTCAAGCGCCGCCACTGCTGACGATAAATCTCACTCCAGGGATACAGTGGGGCACGAGTACACCAGGAGCTACGATTACTAATCTGGGAAATCTAGCAGCAGGAGAAGACTTGACGCTAGTAGCAGATAAACTAGACTTGCAGGGACAGCTACAGGCGGGAAAAGATTTAACGCTCTTAGCACAGGATACTGTAAAAGTGCGCGACAGGGTGACAAGTGGGTTTGTTGCTCAATCAGCGGGTAATCTCACTGTTGAAGGGAATGGTGGGATCGACATCAGAGCGCTGTCTCCAACTTCTGTGCCGTTGGTAAGTGGGGGCAATCTAACTTTAGTCAGCGATGGGGTGATTTCTCTTGATGCTCGTGTCAGCAGTGGTGGGAATTTTTCTATTGGCAGTGTATCGGGGAAAGTAGCAAATTTGGTAAGCAAATATGACCCGATTATCAGTGCAAATGGAGATGTGGATGTGGCAGCCTCTTATACGGGACCATCGCTGTTAGTCGAAGCGAAGGGTAATATTCGCTTCCAGGGTGATATTAACATCACTTCACCTGATACAGGCGAGTTGCCACCAGGACCAGATACCTCCAGACTCAGTACGAGTTCGGCATTAATTATGCGATCAGGGCAGAGTACTCTGACTCAAGTCGATGTTAATTCTGGCAATGTACCTGTCTCTGGAACTGGAAATGTACCACCTGGAATTACCCTAGGTGGAAATGTTATCTTACAACCGTTTAATGGGGCAGGAGGAACAGTCACGCTATCAGCGGCATCCGGAGATGTGAGCACCCAAAGGATTACTACTAATGGTGGCGCGATTGATATTAACAGTGCTGGGTCAATAACCACTAATGGAAAAACCCTGAACACTAGAAATGGCTTGGACGATCTGAATGCGTACTTGAATTCCTTTGATCGTAATACTAGTAAATATACGTACACGGGTTCTGGTCTAGCAGCGGCAAATGGAGGCAATATTAGCCTGTTTGCCGCCAACGGTAACATTAACACTGGCGATTTGTTCTCTTACTCGTTCTCGGCTTCTAATACAGCAGCTCAGGGAGGCGCAATTACCCTGAGTGTCGCCAACGGCAACATCAACACTGGCTATTTGAACGCCTCCTCTTTTTCTGATTCGAGCAGTGCGGGAAATGGAGGCTCAATCACCCTAAGTGCCTACAAGGACATTATGACGGGAGAGCTGACCTCTCGGTTTAGTGCTGGCAATGGTGCTGGCAATGCAGGTAACATCACTGTAAACAGCGCAACAGGAGCTTTTGTTCCTCGTGGTTTTATACGCGCTGATGCCAGAGTAAAGAATTATGGCACTGGAGTGAATGCTGGCGATATAAATATTCAAGCTATGTCTGTTTTATTACAAGATGCAGAAATGTTCGCCAATGTTGGTGCGGTAAGAAGTGGACCTGGTATGCAAAAAACAGGTGATGCGGGTGATATCAATATCACAGCTAACTCGCTTAAAATTATCAACTATACATTCAGAACTGCTATGGAGAGTTTCGGGGAGGGGAAGTCAGGAAATATAAATATAAATGTCCAAGGTCCGATGGAAATGTATGGAAAACCTTTCAATGGTAATAACAATGATTTTCATTATACAGGTATTGTTAGTTACCTTAGACCAGACAACAATAGGACAGTAAGAGGTCAGGGAGGCAATATTACTATTAACGCTGGCTCTCTGTCTCTAAACCTAGGTGTAGAAATTGGTACAGGCGTCGGGAACAACTTTTCTTCTTCACAAGCGCAGGGGAATGGTGGAAACATATCAATCAATGTTAAAGATGCCCTCTCCTTGAACCAGAGCTTTATCAGCAGCAGGATTTTTGGCAATGGTACTGGTGATGGGGGAAACATTGATATCCAGGCAGGTTCCATTTCTTTGTATCAGTCAGTCATTTCTGCCAGCACGGAGGGAAAGGGAAATGCAGGTAGAGTTTCGGTGCAGGCAGCTGATTCAATTTCCGTTGTTGATAGTGACATCTCTACTGCCGTGCAACCAAGGGCGGCAGGCAAGGGTGGTGATATTAATTTGTCGGCGCGATCGCTCTTTTTAACTGACGGCGGTCAAATTAATGCAGTCACGTCAGGGCAAGGAAACGCAGGGAATATCCTTATCAATGCAACCGATAGAGTCAGTGTTTCTGGGACGAATATGACAGTTGCTCCCGATAAGTTTTTCCAAACTATCCTACAGCGTAGTGCTTTTGAAACTGCTCCGCAATTCGTAGATGGAGTTTCTAGCGGGATATTTAGTAGTACTAATTCTGCTGGAATTGGCGGTAACATAACAGTTAATACAAATGCCTTGAGTATTTCTGACGGTGCAGTTGTGGATGCTCGAACGACTCTAAGTGGTTCAGGGGGAGCAATCACAGTCAATACAAATACGTTCGATGCAACATCAGGTGGGCAGTTAACTGCTAACACATCTGGTACAGGGAAGGCGGGTAGTATCACCCTAAATGCAACCGACACGGCAACGATCTCTGGTAGCGATCCAACTTACTCGCAAAGGCTTGCTCAATTCGGTTCCCAAAGCGATATTTACGGCAAACTCAAAGTAGGCAATATTGGCGCTGCCAGTGGAATAACAGTCGGCAGTACTGAGTTGGGAAGTGCGGGCAACTTGGAAGTACAGGCTGGATCTATGCATCTGGATAATGGGGCAAAAATCAGTGCTGACACCACAGGTGGTGGGGGGAATATTAATGTGCTTACACGTGACTTGTTGTTACTACGCCGAGGCAGCAGCATTACTACTAACGCTACAGGAAAAGCAACTGGTGGTAATATCACCATCAATACCAACAACCTAGTCGCCGTTCCCAAAGAAAACAGTGACATCAGTGCCAATGCGACTGAAAGCTTTGGTGGTCGAGTAATTGTCAATGCGGATGGTATTTTTGGCACCCAGTTTCGCGAGCAACCGACCCTATTAAGTGATATTACGGCTAGCTCCGCCCAAGGTTCTCAATTCAATGGCACCGTCACCCTTAACACACTTGATATCGACCCCAGCCAAAGCTTAGCAGAGCTGCCCACAAACCTCATCGATTCTTCTGGGCTAATTGCCAATAGTTGCATTGGACGCAGTAACCAAACATCTGGGAAATTCATTATCACGGGGAATGGAGGTTTGCCAGTGATGCCAGACGATCCCCTTGTTGCATCTTATCAAACTTATCAGCTACCAACTGTCCACAGTGCGAGTGTCTCAACGCTACAAGAAAACCCTCAGGATTTAGAAGATACTACTACCAGCAAACCTAACAATTCTTCTACATCTGCACCAATTGTTGAAGCTAACGGATGGATCTACAGTCCGAATGGCGACGTGATTCTTACAGCAGATGCACCTACTGTTGCTCCCAATAGTTCAAAATTTCAACTTCCTACTTGTTTGGGTTCTTAAATGAGTTCATCAACTAGTAGAAAAAGAGCTAATCAGCCAAAAAATAGGGTGAACAATGACTCACCCTGCTCATGAACTTATTAGCTCTTTTGTAAAAGAATTTTGTGGGAAATTGGTTCAATTCTTATTAGCTTACAGATGGTGGGTTGAACTGACGAATTAATTCATGCCAAGTACTAGTGCCAACAACTCCATCGCTTGTCAAATTATTTCTACGTTGAAACTCTGTCACTATTCCTTTAGTTGTGTCTCCAAATGAACCGTCTACTGATACACTGAAACGTAAATATCTCAGTAGTTTTTGCACTAAAATAACAGCATCACCAGAGTCTCCTTTTTGAATCTGTGGTAGAGCCTTTACAGCTTGAGCTTGAACATCAATATTTTGAGCTGACATGATGAAAATCCTCTTGATAGTTTTTCGGGCGTACACATGGATATAAGTTTGATTGTGTGTATTAAGCCCTGAGTGACATAACTACAATACTGTTACTAAAGCTAGGAATGCTACGTTACTTTAGGAAAAGTGCTTTCCAATTTTGGAAAACCAATTTCCTGACTTGACGATGTGTGTCTCATCAAATCTATCTATAGTAAAACAGTGCAATGAATGAAGGCGAACATTTAAGACTTCAGTGTTGCAAAGACTTCATTTACTAGCCTAAAAAATTCATTTATCTATAAGGATAAGTGAACCATCCAATAACATTTGATGAAGGAGAATAATCTAATGACAGCATCAACACAAGGAGCAAAAGATAAAGAGCTTCAGGCTTTTAGGAATAGCCAATACGATTATTGGGATGCCCGTGTCTTAGCAGATTACTGGGGACAGTCGGAAGAGGAAGCAAAGGCTCGAATTGGTAGAAAGATTCTTTGGGGTAAAAAAGATGTTGCCATCCTTGAACAGTTTCTTGTAGATGCTAGGGTAAAAGCTCTAGAATCGGCACAACCAGCCCCAAATCCAAGTTCTTACAAACTATTTAGAGAGTCAGAATTTAGGGAATATGAGGATGTGGAAGCGCTAGCAAAATTTTGGGGTGATCCATCACCTATGGATGCAAAACTACGCATTGAGCGCAACCTAATTTTGGGTAATGATGAGCTTCTTAAAGAAGCACTACGATATGCTCGCTCCTAATTTCTGAAGCAAGAATTGCTGTTATGATGCGTGCGTTATGATTGCACACATCAAATAACATTTACGTAATTTTTAAGTCTTTTTTATGATGACTCATCCCTCTACAAACAAATTTGGTGTAGAGTTTACAGACCAATTGGATACAGTTATGCCTTCTTTGAACTGGAAAATTGGCTTTGAAATTGAACTGATGGCACCATTAGGATTGAGCCGACAGGACTTAGCAGAGTTAATAGCTTCAGTTAGTAATGGCTTAGTACGTCGTGTTTTTCACCCACAATCGGAGTTTAGCCAGGTTCCAGGAACTCCTTTGTTCCACAATCTCACTTTGGGGTTTGAAGTTCTCAATCAACAGGGAAGTTTGATTGCTCGCTGTGTGGATGATCTCACTTTAGTGGAAGACTTAGACAAAACTCAACAACCGAAGCCAGGATGGTATCGAATTGTTAGCGATGATACCAGACTTCTGCAACTTATAACCGGCCAAGCTGACCCCGGTGACCCTCTAACCAAAGTGCTCAAGCCGATTGCTAGTTTATTTGCTACCCATCTTGAAGAAGGACCAGGGGGAATGGTACGTGTTGCTGATTCAGAGGTTTCCAAAATTGGAAAGCACTTTTCCTAAAATAACGTCGTGTCCTTAGCTTGAGTCAAAGTATTGTACTTATATCACCAAGCAGGCTTAGCACACATAATCAAATCTATGTCAATGCGTAAGCTATATTTTCTACTCAATTTGATGAAAAAAGGAGAAAATTATGTCTACTCAAGCTCGACCTCTTTTACGTTCTGGTAGCAAAGGCGATGCTGTAAAAGCTGTGCAAGAACGTTTAAACTTTCTTGGTTACGGTCCTTTGGTAGCGGACGGAATATTCGGGTCAAAAACTGAAGCGGCTGTTAAACTATTCCAAAAAGATAAAGGTTTGACTGTGGATGGAATTGTGGGAAATTTCACCTGGGATACTTTATTTGCATTTGATAATCATTAACACGAATGCCACTACTAGAGTCCTTAGTCACCTTGGGGCTGTAGTAGCAGAGCAGATTTAAAAAGATTAATTAGAGCAGACGGCAACTAAAGTTGCCACGCATTCATCCCATGCCGGCATGACGGATGTGTACGACAAGAGTCGGTCACATCCTCATGGGCTTTCTGCTTTCATTGCTGTAATTTTTAAAGACTTCTAACAAGTCTTTACCTAAACTACAGCTACTAGTATCATCGAATAACTCTCTAAATCAGAGTACAAAAACAACTCAAGCTAAACTCACTATGAATTAGGTGAAAGAATTTGATGGAGAGCGTAATCAGTTAGTTGCAAGATGGATTAAAAGCTAGCAACTTTAAATACTTAGAAAGAATGAAAAATGATTTTGTTAGTAGGATAGACATTTTTGAAAAACAATGTAGAGACGCGCTGTTTGAAGCGTCTCTATAAGTCTATGTAGTTTTAGCATTGAAATTAATTAATGGAGTAATTTTGATGATTCATCACATTTCTATTGCCGCTCAAAACCCGCTTAACGTTGCTAGTGTACTGGCAGAAATTTGGAACGGTAAGGTCTTTCATTTTCCAAATCCCGGTAGTTATGCTGTGTTTGTCTTTGATGAATATGGCACTGGAATTGAAGTGTTTCCTTTAGGATCTGTGTGCGTTCCCGGTTCCGATACAGAACCAAGCAAGATTATCCAAACCTCCAGTTCGCCTAATTTTGTGGCAACTCATGCTGCAATTTCTGTTCCTGCTAGCCAGCAGCAGATTGAGCAAATTGGTGAGCGTGAGGGTTGGCAAGTTGCGCTTTGTGACCGTGGGGCATTCAAAGTAATAGAGTTTTGGGTGGAGAACTGGCTAATGTTGGAGTTTTTGCCCCCTGAACTTGCCACTCAGTACTTGCAGTCCATCCAACCTCGCATCGTGGAACAGGTACTTGGTCAGCCAATCTAAATGACGCAAGTTTAGAGCAGGTGTATTAGTAGCGATCGCTAAAATACAAATTTTGCAATTAATAAGGATAATCTTATGACCGAATACGATTATATTGTGATTGGTGCAGGTTCAGCGGGCTGTGTTGTCGCCAACCGCCTTACAGAAGACGGTAAAACAACCGTATTATTACTCGAAGCAGGCAATCCGCCTAACTTACCAGAGCATCAAGTTCCTGTAGACTGGGTAAAACTATGGGGTACAGAAGTAGACTGGGCATATTTTACAGAAGAAGAACCGTACTTAAATAACCGCAAAATCTATTGTGCGCGAGGGAAAGTCCTTGGTGGGACCAGTTCAATCAACGCCATGATTTATATTCGAGGTAATCGGCATGATTATGACCACTGGCAAGAGTTAGGCAATCCTGGTTGGAGTTACCAAGATGTGTTGCCATACTTCAAGAAATCTGAAAACCAGCAGCATAGCGCATCCCAATTTCACGGGGTCGATGGAGCGCTGAGTGTCACAGATCCTTTAGTACCTGCGGTAACATCATATCGATTTGTAGAAGCAGCAGTTGCACTTGGTTATGAGCGCAATCCTGATTTTAATGGCTCACAACAGGAGGGAGCCGGACTTTATCAGTTGACTATTAAAGATGGTAAGCGGCACAGTACAGCAGCAGCGTTTTTACTACCTATTTTGGATCGCCCCAACTTAACAGTTTCTACTGGTGCGTTAGTCACTCGGTTGTTGTTTGAGGGAACACGCACTATTGGAGTGGAATATCTGCACGAAGGAACGATACACCAAACCTTTGTAAATCATGAAGTAATTTTAAGTGCTGGCGCATTTGATTCGCCCAAGCTGCTGATGCTCTCGGGAATTGGCAATGCAGAACATCTGCGATCGCTAGGCATTCCCGTAGTTGTTGATTTGCCTGGTGTCGGTCAAAACCTTCAAGATCACCTTGCTGTCCCAGTGGCACACCAAGCGACTCAGGATCTGCAACCTGCCCTAACCAGCAATATCGCCGAAGCTGGATTGTTCTTGCATACTGAAGGTCGTTTAGATGCTGCGCCAGATTTACAGTTTCACTCTGGTCCTGTTTTGTGGGCACCTCCTGCCTATGCCCGTGAAGGTCCAGGATTCGCAGCTACAGCCTGTCTGACTAATCCCCAAAGCCGTGGTAGTCTCACCCTACGTTCTGCTTCACCCCATGAGGGGATTGTCGGTCCATTTACTTGGGGCGGCATCATCGGAGATTAATTAGCACATTCACTTTGACACTCCCCACCCTGCCTGTTGGCTGAGGGTGGGGATTCTACATTCTACGTCAGCACTTGCTCAACCAGGCTTGCGCCCTTCGGGTATCTCCTTCGGAGACGCTACGCGTTGGCGGAGCCTGCGCTTTGCGCTTACGCAGTCGCCTAGGTCGGGCTAACCCTCCTGCAGCGCTGTCTCACCAAGAAGAGTAGAGGTTCCAACTCCTGTAGCGTTACTTCGGAATTGCCCAACACTCACGCTTGTCGTGCAAGATTTAGAATATTTATTGAAGATTGTACATTAACAGTATCACTGTCAGATAATTTTGGTTTGTCTGTGACTTTCAATGGAACCATTGTTAATAATGGTAATGAAATATTTGTCATCCAAACTGATGAATTTTCAGTAGTTACTGGTAATGGGAAAAAGGTATCTGGGAATTGAGAGTAATAATTTCTTTTTTTGATTTTTGTGATTGAGTTTTAATGGTAACTAGGAAAGAAAACATAGTCAGTTTAACCACCCGTAATTTTGCCCTAATACTTATTATATTGCCAGCGTAAATATCTACGTCAAATATTTGATAAAGTTTGGCGATTTTCCTGTATTGATGAGATGAACAAGCTTCAGCGAGGAGTCAGCGTTTTCCACGCTTTCTGCCCTTAAAAGCCAAAACTAGCAGAATTAAAATTAAGTAAATAAATCAATTAGGAGTAGCTCTGTACCTATTGATTCATGGCTTTAGCATGTACTCCATAATTGACTTTCCAAAATTGGAAAACCAATTTCCTGAATTAACGATGTATACTCAATCAAATTTATCTATTGTAAAAGAGTGCAATGTTAATAACGCACGCAACCATATTTTTATTCGCAAAAAACAAGGCAAAATATGAAACTTTACTACCGTGGTCTTAGCTATGAATTGGACTCCTCACACGCTGCAAATAAGAAAACAGAAAAACCATTTCAATCAGTTCGTCCGATTGGATCGCCTTATAACCTCATTTACCGTGGAGTGACTTATCATGTTAATCCCAATGTCAATTTAGATGAAGTGTCTGCTCCATTAGTCACTAATAAATTGGTCTATAGGGGAATTGTCTATACCGTAAATAAAACTACAGTAGGTGATATTTGCGTAGGTTCTCAACCTATTAGCATATAGGAATTAGCGATCGCTTGACTACCTAAATTTTTTTGGTTCACTCCTAATTTAGATTAAGCAAATGAATTCACAACAGAAGAATATGACAGCATTCGCAAAACAGCAAACGTATGATCTGTTTGCACCAGAAACTCTGCTCAATCCCTATCCACTCTACAAACAAATGCGTGAAGAAGACCCAGTTCATTATAGTGAGTCTCTTGGTTACTGGGTTTTGACACGTTATAGAGATGTTGAAGCAGCTTTACGGGAGGAGCGTTTGAGTGCAGACCGCACAGCGTTGTTTATCAATCAGTTAGGAAATTTGGATGTCAACTTAATCCAGAATTTTATTCGGGTGAACTCAAAAACGATGATTGAGAAAGATCCACCCGACCACACCCGACTGCGGAAGTTAGCCAATCAGGGATTTACAACTCGTGCGATAGAAAGCTGGCGATCTATTATTCAGAACACTACCGATCGCTTGTTGGATAACGTTCAAAATTATGGTTGCATGGATGTTGTCTCCGATTTCTCGGTAATATTACCAGGACTCATTATTGCTGAGATATTTGGCGTGCCAGAAACCGATAGAGCAAACCTGATCGAATGGGCAATCGATATGGGCACATTTTGGGGTGCGCCGGGCAGTTCAAATATTGAGGAATATGCACGCAAGGCAGACAAGGCAGCTGCACAGTTTTCTGAACTCATTAAGCAACTGATTTCAGAACGGCGACGGCAACCTGGAACAGACATGATTAGCCTACTGACCATCGCCTACTCTGAGCAGGGCTTTAATCTTGAGGAACTCCCATCTCAATGCATCATGATTTTAAATGCAGCTCACTTGACCACCGCAGACTTGATTCCCAATGGGGTGAATGCACTGTTGCGTCATCCGGATCAACTGCAAAAACTGCAAGAAAATCCAGCTTTGATCAATTCCGCTGTGGAAGAAATGATTCGTTTCGATACCCCCGCTCCTTTTGTCTTTCGGATTGCTAAACAAGACCTAACGATTGGCAGTAAGGACATCCCAGCGGGTAGCATCATCGCACTAGGGCTTGGGGCGGCAAATCATGATCCCCAGAAGTTTGACTCACCGTCCGTTTTCAATATTATGCGATCGCCCAACGAACATCTTGGGTTTGCTCCAGGCATTCACTTTTGTTTGGGAGTCGTTTTAGCTCGTATGGAGTTAACTATTTGTTTCACCACATTACTTAGAAAATTGCCGAATCTTAGGTTTGATCCGAGTAAGCAAGCTATTCCCAGACATACCAGCCTAGTCTTCAAGGGGTTCGATTCGCTTCCCGTAAAGTTCTAGCAAAGGCTTAAGTGAGAGGCGATCGCCCTAAGAGGTTTTAGCTGTATGAACGAAATTCATCCCACACCTCACACGAAGTGGAGTGTGGGATGAATTTTGGGGCAATGACGAATTGACCCCCGACCTATGTTGACCGTCGGTCAACGCGGGAGTGGGGTCGATGAGGAGTTGCCTTAGCTCCCACCGGGTGAAGGCACGGAGCGTAAGCGCAAAGCGTGCCGCAGGCTTACGCTCCGCGTGTCCGTTCGGCGTTCGCGTAGCGTGCGCTCTGCGCTCAGCCGTGCCGCACCGCGAGGGACTCAGCGGAGTGAAGAATCTTAGATGCTGAGTCCCTTTGGGACACGCGGAGCACATGAAGGAGCCTGCGCTTTGCGCTTACGCTTCACGCTTAGTTCCGCACCCTGCGGGAAGCCCTTCGGGTTCGTCAGTCGCTCATGGGGGAAACCCCCAAGACCGCGCTGACTCACCGCAAAGCGTCTACAGCATGACAAATAACGCCACGAATTTATGAAATGCAGTACTAAGTGCAAATTAAATGTCAGTAGATCACAAACTTTTTCCAACAGGGCGATCGCCTATTGGTGAAGGGGCGAATTCATTTTCAAGGTATCATGCTGATGTTCTCGACCTATCCAGAAAACTTTCCGCTCGATGCAGTGAAGGCACAGGTGATTGCAGAGTTTTGTCAGGAGGGGCGAGTTTCATAACCGAGATTTTACTTAGTCTGAAAAATATTTTGTACCATTTTTTTATCCACACTCATAGCCGCTTTATCCAACTCGCTAATCTCGCTAGAATCTAAGTGCCAACCCAAAGCGCCAATATTCTCCTTTGCCTGTTCCACGCTTTTTGCTCCAGGGATGGGGATCGTTTCTTTACAGATACACCAGTTGATTGCTACTTGGGACATCGTCTTGTTTCTTGATTGGGCAACTTCTTGTAAACATGACAACAGCGATCGCACTCCTGGTAATATCTGCCTAAACAGCAAACCTCGCATGCCTTTTGGAAAACGACCATCTGAGTACTTTCCTGTCAATAGCCCCAATGCCAAAGGGCTGTAAGCAATAAGTTTTATCCCAAGCTGATCACAAACGTCTTTTAGTCCTAATGTCGTAACAGGATAGGTGGACAGCAGAGAGTACTGAACTTGCAAAGTAGCGATTGGAACTCCTCGCTCAACAAATTTTTGATGCACCTGTTTGAGTCGTTTCGGTCCGTAATTGGATAAGCCCACTCCCTTAACGAGTCCTTGCTGGTATAAATCTGCAAGACCATCCAAAAGCGCTCCCTCTTGCCAAGGAGCATAGTTTGCTGTAGACCAATGCATCTGTACCAAATCCACGTTTCTTCCCAAGCGCTTAGCAGACGCCTTGCAAGCAGACACCATTGAGGAGCGTGTCAATCTCCACGGATAAGCAGCAAGCTTGGTGGCAATGCAAATATTTTCTTTACCCGAACCAAGATATTCCCTAGAGAACCGCCCCAAGAGTCGCTCACTTTGCCCATTCAATCTCCCAGTTCCGTAAGAATCACCCGTGTCAAATAAAGTCACACCGTTGCTCACACAAAGGTTAAAAACGCCTTGCAACTGGTCATCCATGCTTTCATCGTATCCCCAAAGCAGTCGGTTTCCCCATGCCCAAGTTCCGCAGCCCATAGTTGGGAGGTAGAGTTTTTGGCTCATTTGCATATTTACTCTTTGTAGATTCCCACAATCTTTACAGATACTTTTTAAAAGTTCATCTCTTTCCACGAGATACCCCGTGTTCAGCGAAGCAACACGGGGAGGGATAGTGGGCTAAATTTGACCCCTCAATGGGGTTAAATTTAGCAATCTCTGTGTTGACAGCACGACTAATCCCGTGCTTCGCTGTATCAACCGGACTTTTTTAGCTGTGAATTGTCCTAAACGTTTCCAAGATGTATCACTTACCGAAACTTGTTTTTCGGTGTCACCGCTTACCCAACCACGGTAAGTCTTCGTACCTTGGGTTGCCTCAACGTAGTCGCCCTTTCTAAAACCGTGACGGGTAACACTACCACCATATTTACGGCGCACTCCACCCTTGGCAGGAACCATAAGATGGAGTTGACGACGCGAAACAGGAGGACGTTTGACAATCACAAACTGAGATGGGGTTATAGCTGATTGACCTTTCCAACCCATGCTGTTAGCTGAAGTTACCCCATACTTTACCCAGTAACTGGCAGCAATTGTGACACCATCCACAGCATGAGTCTGTGGAGTTTGCCGTGATTTGTCTTGCTTGTCTTTGGGTAATTTCAGATGCTTGCGTAAATTAGAGGTTTCCCACCCTTGCACTGTTGATGGCTTGATATCCAATTGGTTTTCAATTTGTTCGAGTAACCATAACTGACCAACCATAACAGGACTAAACCCCTTGTCACCCCGTGCCATAACACGTTCAACAATGATGCCTTGAACCGGATAAAGCTTGGTTAACTCAGCCAGTATTCGTAGCTCAAGACTCTTGTTAGCACGGATGCTAGGAGGAACTTTCTTCTGTTTGCGATTATCAAACCGAGCTCTGCGATGAGCACGCTGACTGTAAGGTAATTTGCGATTAATACGTCGTCCTCTACGCCCACGTCGCATTATTGCTCTTTGCTCCATCCGGTCTTTAACCGTTTTGAATGGCAAAACAACGTGCAACATGAGTAGCGTGAACTTGGAAGACTGAACGCCAACGCCAGAGTAGAGCTTACCGGGATCTAATCCGATGACGATAGGTTGAGTTTTTGTATCGCTCGGCTCAACGGTTAACTGCACGTAGAACACACCTAATTTTGACCAGCCGGGAATTGCTTTTCCTTCTTTAAGCCAACGCCTAGAACGACTAGGAGTCGTGGGCATTAATGGCTTACCATTTTGTGAAACTACTGGTACACGCATTTAAGATAATCCTATGCGTCAGAGTTGATGTCCCCTCGCCCACCTAATCCAGAATGACTTGCCTTTCGCAACGCCTTAATAAGAAGGCTTACAGAGAATCCGCACTGGGGAAGTATGCGGGTGTGTGTATCAGAATTAGGCTCAACGGGCTAGTCAAACACGCAAGACTTATTTCTTGCAAGCCCCATCCCTCTTCAGGGTGGGGTTATTGACTATCAGGCAATTCAGTACAAGAATATCAGGTTTCATAATATGACTTATTAGCGATCGCTATTTAGCAAAAAAAGTGTACTTGGCACTACTAACCTAGAAGCTGCGTCAACTATTCCTAGTGTACTAAGTCTGCTTCACTTTCAAAGGATGCAAGGATTTGATGCGCCGCATTGAATAAACAACTACCAACAAACCAAGTCTCTAATAAGCATAAATACTTTTAGACTATATGATGACTAGATTCCATCACAAAAGCATACGATGGCGCGCGTGGGTAGCTGATACATCATTTAAGGCTATGAAATTACGTTTCATTCCTCAAGGTTGGCGGCGATCGCTCAAGAGTCTTTTTCCACTCCTGGTTCTGATATCGTTCGTTACAGTACTGTTAGTCGATAGCCTCACCCCCGCGTTCGTCGAAGACGGGCGCTTCAGCGCCATCGCACAGCTACCCCGTCAAGAAATTCGCGGGGTTTGGATGACAAATAATGATTTTGACATCCTCAAGGATCGAGCTAAAGTGCAGGATGCTGTGACTCAATTGAGGCGGCTGAACTTCAACACAATCTACCCTGTGGTGTGGAATTCTGGATATGTGATGTATCCCAGCGCCGTGGCAAAGAATGCTGGTATCCAACCGTTTGTCTTGCGAGGCTCTGATGGACGTGATATTCTTGCAGACCTGATTACCCAAGCACATCGCCAAGGCTTGCTTGTGATTCCCTGGTTTGAATTTGGCTTCATGGCTCCCCCGACATCAGAACTTGCCTTGAATCATCCAGAGTGGCTTACACAAAAGCGCGATGGCGGCGAAACTTCGATTAGCGCTGCTGGTGAGGTTGTATGGCTCAATCCCTTCGATCCAAAAGTGCAGCAGTTTATCAGCAATCTCGTGCTGGAAATTGTCACGCAATATGATGTCGATGGCATTCAGTTTGACGATCACATGAGTTTGCCTCACGAATTTGGCTACGATAAATATACGGTTGCCTTGTATACTCAGGAAACCAAGAATAATCCCCCGACTGATCCCCAAGATCCCGCATGGATGCGCTGGCGGGCAGATAAAATCACGGCGTTCATGGTACAACTCAATCAAGCAGTGAAAGCGAGAAAACCCAATGCGATTTTCTCCATTTCTCCCAATTACTATGACTTTGCTTACAAGTTTCAACTCCAAGACTGGCTCACTTGGATGCGGCTGAATATTGTGGATGAACTCATTGTGCAAATTTATCGTCCCAATCTGCAAAGTTTTATCGCCAATATTTCCCGTGCAGAAATTCAAGAAGCGCAACAAATGATTCCCACTGGAGTTGGTGTTATGGCAGGGTTACGAACTAACCGAGTTTCAATGCAACAAATTCAGTCCCAGGTGCGGGCTGCCCAACAACGAGGCTTGGGCGTAGCCTTCTTTTACTACGAAAGCCTCTGGAACTCTGCTCCAGAGCCAGTTGCACAGCGGCAAGCTGGATTTCAAAGTTTGTTTCCCGCTTTCGTGGCTCGCGCTAGACCGAGAATTGAATCACCTTTGGACGCGCGTGTACAAGAATAGCGGCTTGTCGTTAGCGATTGTTGCCCAACACCATACAACACTGAAATTGTATTAGTAGTTAGTGCGTAGCCAGGTATTTGCTGATAGTTGCCAGGCGTTAAACGCTCAAGGAGGGTGTTAGAGCTAAAGTTCTCGTACTATCAGCAAGGAGAACGCGATCGCAGAGGTTAAACAGTTCTACCTCGGTCTGCGCCTGTCGCATCAGGCGCAGGAAATGACCTTCAGCGTCAACACTGAGGGCAATGTAGTTGAGGAACATTTTGAGGTAGCCGAAGCGCGATTCTCCGTAGGAGACACTTCGTGAACGCATTGGCATAGTTGCCGCTGTGGGGGTTTGCCATAAACGATCAATATAGCTGCGTACCTCTACTAAAGGAACGGGCGTGATCGGCTCGGAGCGCAAAGCCTGCCGAATTTGATTAAAAAGCCAAGGATTGGCGATCGCCCAGCGTCCCACCATCACACCCGCCGCACCCGTTTGAGAAAGCACTTCAAGTGCTGTTGTCGCAGAGTGGATATTGCCATTGGCAAGCACTGGACAATGCACCCGTTTGACCAGAAAGAAAAAGGTACAAGCCCCCAACTTCGTTATGGAAAAAGAAAAAATGTATTTCATCGAGTAGGCGCAAGAAATACGGCGTCCGCTGACTCAAGCCCCCAACTTATGGTATGGGGTTCTTACTTTTGACTTTTGACTTTTGACTTTTGACTTCCCCGAAGGGGCTGACCGCTTCAGCAATCGAATCATATTTCACTGCCCCGTGGTACCTAAAATTGCAACTACAACACCGACAGGACTTACGCAAAATATTTTTGTCATACTGAGCGAAACGAAGTGTAGCGTTCGCCGAACGCGAGTGCGTGCGCTTTGCGCTCAGCGTGTCCCGAAGGGACTCAGTATCGAGCGAGATTCTTCACTACGCTTGCGCTCCGTATGCCTTCGGCACGCTACGCGAACAGAATGACAGTTTTTCGTCAAAATGCGTAAGTCCTAACCGATTGAGTAATCAAATAGAAGTAGAGGCAAATTCAGTAGTGTTAGTCAAATTTTTTGCAAGGACATGAAGATTATGAACAACGGGTGTGCGACGAAGGTCAAATAAGTTTTTACGAGAACCGACAACGGACCTGCTCCCCTTGCCAATGACCAATATCAGATAAAGAATGCTCAACACAAACACGTTCAAAGGAGTTTGGCACGACCAATTGGGGTTAATTGACGTTCTCGTAATTCGTAGTGTTTTATGTAGTGTTTTATAGATACATCATCACCCAATTGACATGAGGTCACCCTACACGATACTCATGAATTCAATGGCTATGGTTAAGTTTCTTACAATGCAAAGTTTTTTTAATTTTCGTTTTCATTAGCACAAGGAGCGATAGACATGGATGCCAGCTTGATCATATCCAATATTCTCAACCCACCAATCCTGTTTTTCTTTTTGGGGATGACAGCCGTTTTTGTCAAGTCTGATTTGGAAATTCCTGCACCTGTACCCAAACTCCTGTCGCTTTATCTGCTGTTGGCGATTGGGTTTAAGGGAGGAGTTGAACTAATCAAAAGTGGAATCACTCAGGAAGTGGTTCTGACGCTCTTGGCAGCTATGTTGATGGCGTGTTTTGTCCCAATTTACACCTTTTTTATCCTCAAACTAAGGCTGGATACTTATGATGCTGCTGCGATCGCCGCAACCTATGGTTCTATCAGTGCTGTCACGTTCATCACAGCTAGTGCTTTTTTAACTCAGCTTGGCATTGCTTTTGATGGCTACATGGTCGCAGCCCTTGCCCTGATGGAATCTCCAGCTATCATTGTTGGTCTGATCCTGGTAAATTTGTTTACTGTTGACCAAGGCAAACCACGGGAAACTGCCTGGTCTGAAGTTTTGCAAGAGGCGTTTCTAAACAGTTCAGTCTTTCTCCTGGTTGGTAGCCTCGTGATTGGCGTCTTGACGGGAGAACGCGGTTGGAAGGTTTTGGAACCCTTTACTCAGGGGATGTTTTATGGCGTTCTCACCTTCTTTTTACTCGACATGGGACTGGTTGCTGCCCAAAGAATTAAAGACTTGCAAAAAACCGGATTTTTCCTGATTTCATTTGCGATACTAATTCCAATACTCAATGCAACCATTGGGTTATTGATTGCCAGATTTATTGGTATGTCTCAGGGAAATGCCCTGTTGTTCGCTGTGCTGTGTGCTAGTGCCTCTTACATCGCTGTCCCAGCAGCTATCCGGATGACTGTTCCGGAAGCGAATCCCAGCCTGTATGTTTCTACTGCTCTGGCAGTGACATTCCCATTCAATATTATTGTGGGAATTCCGCTTTATCTGTACGGGATTAACCTGTTGTGGAGATAATAATATGCACTTAGTTAAAAAGATAGAAATTATTGCCAACTCCTTTGAGCTTGGCAAAATTTTAGATGGTTTGGATAAGTCAGGTGTAAACGGTCATATTGTGATCCGAAATGTTGCTGGTAAAGGATTATCTGGCACGAGGGAAGATTTAGACATGACGATGCTTGATAATGTTTATGTGATTGCATTCTGTATGCCTGAGCAAATCAAGCCTGTTGTGGAAAAGATCAAACCTTTGCTTAATAAGTTTGGAGGTACCTGTTACATTTCGGATGTTATGGAAGTTCGTTCTGTAAGATGTGTCGCGTCGATGTAAGAGAATCATGAACGCAATGAAGTATTTCATGGAACGTCGTAACTTCTTGAAGTTGGGAGTCACGGGGGCATTTGGTTTGGTGGTCGCTGCGAGTGATCTGCTGTGGCAGGTTGAACAGGTTAAAGCCGCCGAATTGTCCCCGCTCCCTCCTCAATCCCTCAGTCCCGATGCCGCATTGCAAAAGCTGATGGAGGGAAATCAGCGGTTTGCTGAGCATCACCCTGAATATCCTGATCAATCTCAGGCTCGGTTGCAGGAAGTTGCTCAAGCTCAACATCCATTTGTAACCATCCTGAGTTGTGCAGATTCACGAGTGCCCGCAGAAATTATTTTTGATCAGGGCATCGGAGATATCTTTGATGTTCGGATTGCCGGAAATATTGTCATCCCTGAAGCATTGGGTAGTATTGAATATGCGGTTGTCTTGTTGGGTACTCCTGTGGTCATGGTGCTTGGTCATGAACGATGCGGGGCAGTTACCGCCGCTGTACAAAACGAAGCCCTACTCGGTGATATTAGTAGCTTTGTTAAGGCAATTAAACCAGCTGTGGAACGAGTCAAGGATCAGTCGGGGGACGCAGTTGAAAACGCTGTGGTAGCAAATGTGCAGTATCAAATTGAACGATTGAAGCGATCGCCACTCTTAACTGAGCGGTTGCAGTCTGGCAAATTGAAAATCGTGGGAGGTCGTTATGACTTGGATACAGGAAGGGTGACTATTATTACCTAATTTGGAGGTAACAACATCTTAGTGAGCTTGATTGACAACATCCCAAGCCAAACGTTGAATTCTTGCAGCATCTGTTTTCCTCAAACTCTCTAACCTAATTCTGTTTCCTTCTTGCGGAGTACCAAATTGAGTGCTGTAGATGCGATCGCTCAAGCCTACAGGACTCTTTTGGTAAAATTTTGCATAGAATACACACGCTGCTACATATGAGCCAATCGGACTCGGATGGCTTTGATCTGAATAGTAAAGGTTTAATTTTGGATTCTCCTCCTGAACTTTTTGCCAAGCGAGCCCGACAGGTGCAACCTCAGCTTTCAGTTCTCTGGCAATCCTCATGTAGGAATCAGTAAGTATCTGTTGCGTTTGGGGTCGATTTTGCCTTGCCCAACTTAGGTAGAAAATTGTTCGGGCGTTAACTCGCTTGATCTCGGCATCAAACAAACGCACATACTCATACATCACCGACCGATCGGTAATGGGTAAAGTACTCTGTTCTTGCAGCACTACGTAGTCCCATCGCTCATTCTGAATTTGCTTAAGTGCGTCACCGCGCTCCCAATGACTTTTCAGCGTAGCTCCAGCAACTGTAACCATATCACTTTCCAGCGTTCTGGTTTCTCCCGCCGAGACGGACAACTGTTGCGTCAACCACGGAAGGTCATTGACATAGGTATAACTGTTACCAATAAATAAAACCCTGAGTGGCTGCTGATCCAATACTCTCACAGCATCTGCATCAACCTGTTTTCCCATGATCCCCATGCAAGCAACCAGCGAAAATAGAATTAACCCAATCCGACATCCTATCCTTCTTTTTTTCATGACTGCTTTAATTTTTGTAACATACTGGCTTACTTAGATTGACACTGCAAACACTAAACTTTTAGCAATTGAGGCAGAGAATCTAACGAGCAAGGTTGTAGCGATTTTCTTAGAAGTCTGGGGTTCGCTGTAGCACTGTAGGCAACCACCCTTCCATTGCCCGGTTAGCTAAACGTTAATTCACTTGATATTTTAGAGTCATAATCTTAAACATGATAATCAAGGATGTACACCTCTCCCCTCTACGAAACAGATTTCTATGCTTGGACTCAACAGCAGGTTACTCTGCTCAAAGCTCAGCAGTGGGATCGACTAGATACAGTCAACCTGATTGAAGAAATCGAAACTTTGGGAAGAAAAGAGCGGCAAGAGTTGCGAAATCGATTAGGAGTATTGTTAGGACACCTATTGAAATGGCAATTTCAACCTGAGAAACGCAATAATAGTTGGTTGAGTACGATTCGAGAGCAACGTGTTCAGATTAAGCTGCTTTTACAAGATAGTCCCAGTTTGAAACTCTATCTAGATGAAGTTTTTCTTGCTGCTTATGAGTTGGGCTTAGCTTTGGCGATTCGAGAGACTCAATTCGGTGAACAGCTTTTTCCAGAAATATGCCCCTACACTCCAGAACAAACCATGAACCCTGAATTTATGGCATCTTAGGAATACCTTTGTATGAAGGAAACATGGATTTCTGAACGCCGCACTATTCAACTACGCGGGTTAACTATTGATCGACATATCTCAGCACCGAACGAACTTGACTTTCCCGGATGCAATCATCATCTGCTTTGTCTTCTGTTAAGTGATGGTAATCAACAAAAACTGACTCGCATCGGTGAACAAGAATCTGAAAAACCTCAAACCAAAGGAGATTTCTGGATTTGCCCTGCCGAGGTGTCGGGGGTTTGGGCATGGGATAGTACCGATGAATCGCTGATGTTTGTGATTGATCCACTCTTTTTGAATCAAACGGCACAAGAAGTTGCTCTTTTGAATGAAAACAAGGTTGAGTTACTTAGTACAGTCAGTGCCTATGATCCACAGATTCAAGCGATCGCTCGTCTGTTTCTAACAGAATTTGATTCGGATAGCATCGGTGGACAACTTTATATCGAATCGCTGACACAGGTGTTTATCATTCACTTACTGCGACAATACTGTGCGTTTCAGCCGAAAAAGCTACACGATGTAGGAGGGTTGTCTAACAATCGACTCGAGCAAGTGCTAGACTACATCCACACCTATTTAGACCGACCGCTTCATTTAAATGAACTAGCAGAAATTTCAGGCATCAGTCAATATCATTTTTGCCGATTATTTAAGCAATCAATGGGTGTAGCACCTTATCAATACGTGCTTCAGCAACGAATGGAAAAAGCTAAAGAACTATTGCAACAAAGGAAATATGCGATCGCAGAAATCGCTCTACTCGTTGGTTTTGCGGATCAAAGTCGCTTCACAAGGCACTTTAGAAAATATGTCGGAGTTACACCCAGGATGTTTTTAAGAGGAAGGTAGGTACCTGGGCAAAATTAATTTCACACTTTCCTGTAACTGAATTAGAACAACAAGCTCAAGGTAGGGTGGGCATTGCTCTTATCTTCACCCAACAGACACCAAAATTTTTTGGCAATGCCCACCTTAGTAGCACTGTGCGATACGAATCCCGATAGCAAGAATAGCTCAAGGTAGGGTGGGCATTGCTCTTATCTTCACCCAACAGACACCAAAATTTTTTGGCAATGCCCACCTTACAGATAAGATACGAATCCCGATAGCAAGAATGGTCTAAATCATGATTCGATCCAGCAAGAAAAGTCTATCGTTTATCCAGTAGCGCATTGTATCTTCATCTGTGGGTTCTACGCCTAATAATTCCCTTATCCGTAAACGTAATACTTCACAGGGTTAAGGTTCTACCAACGAATTTATGAGAAGAATCAGTCGTATCTTGCTTTCTGTTGTTCTCGTCAGCACTGCTGTAGTTTCCGTAGCGGTAGATTGGAATGTGACTCACCTTTTCAATCCCGAATGGCATCCTCATGCTAAATTCCATGATGCCGTGATGCTGTGGTTGCTTAGTGGAATGAGTATTATGGCACTGTGGTTGCTATGGCGGCGATCGCTAGAACCGGATATCGGTTATACCGTTGCAATGTTAGTGCCTGTTATCTTTTGGTCAGCCTTTTTCTTTGTAACGCTAGTGATTCCTGGAACCAGTTTGCAAGCCGATCTTAAAGAAGCTCCCCCAATAATAGCAGGCATTCCGATCTACCCCAACGTCGTGATTGCAACAATCAGCGTCATTTTGGCATTAGTTGGTTATGGCTTGTACCGCGCCTCGTCGGAAGCGAACCGTCTATGAAACTGATTTCGATTGCCAACTTTGCATTACTCATCACTTTCCTGCCTAGTCAGCCAGTTCTTGCTCATATCGGACATGGTAGCTTCCTCACCCAAAATCTGGCTCGCATGACTCTATCCCCAACATTAATGTTAAGTGGGATCGGTGTCGCCCTGATTGCTGGAGCCGGACACGCCCTCTCACCCGGACATGGGAAAACGATGGTAGCCGCGTATCTCGTCGGTTCGCGGGGGACTCCTCAACAGGCAGTCGTGCTGGGTTTGGTGACAACGCTTACTCACACGATCAGCGTTTTCGCACTAGGCATTGTAGCTTTGTTGTTATCTCAGTATATTTTACCAGAACAACTATATCCAATATTAAGTTTCTTGAGCGGATTGATGGTTTGTGGTGTTGGTTTTTGGTTACTTGATCGACATCTCAATCCTGCACCCAAACATCATCACCATGCTCACCATCATCACCATACTCACGATCATCACCATACTCACAATGATTGTTCTAATCATATGCACTATCCCTCTGATTCTCAAATTACGTTACAATCTCTTTTAACTTTGGGAATCGCAGGTGGTTTAGTTCCGTGCCCGTCAGCTCTGGTATTGTTGTTGAGCGCGATCGCTCTTCATCAAACAGTATACGGCTTGCTATTAGTGTGTGCGTTTAGTTTTGGATTAGCAGTCGTATTAGTGAGCGTTGGTTTAGCGGTTATCTATGCTCAGCACTGGCTGAAGCGTTTTTCATGGGTTCAACCCTTGCAGCACTACACTCCCAAGATCAGTGCGATCGCGGTGATTGTTGTAGGAAGTGTACTCATGGCTTGTGCTGTTATTTAAGGTTAAGTATGAACAATACTTGTTAAATTTCTTTATGAAGATACTATAGCGTTTCTCGTTTGCATAAAGTAGATTTTTTTACCTCACCCCCAACCCCTCTCCTTGCTAAGGAGAGGGGAGCGTTTGCGTCAGCAAATGCGGGGTGAGGTAACGACTGTAGTGCACTAAAGTGAGAACTGCCATAGTTATTGATCTCCAAATGAGTGGATGATATTCAACCATCGTGATTTTTGTCTGGCATAGGCGTCTGCCGAACGGGGCAGTGGCAAAGCCAATCGCACACCGTTTACATAAAAAAACTGAGAATATTCTACCCACCAAAGAAATGCCCCCAAAAACCCTTCTTTTTATTCCTAATAATCTCTAAGTTTTTACGAAACAGAGCGTTAGTAGGTTCGAGGTGAACAGCTATTTCCAGTTCTGCGATCGCTTCATCTAGTTTGCCTTGATTGGGATTAGACAGCGCTAACCCCAGGTTAAAGTGAGCATATGCATAATTTGGGTCGATTTGTAATGCTTTTTGGTAAGAGGCGATCGCCTGATCGAGTTTGCCTTGAGCGGACAGCGCATTCCCCAGGTTATTGTAAGCATATGCAAAATTTGGGTCGATTTGCAACGCTTTACGGTAAGAGGCGATCGCCTGATCGAGTTTGCCTTGAGCGGACAGCGCTAACCCCAGGTTATTGTGAACACATGCATAACACGAAGTTGTCTTAGATCGTATTATTTGCTCGAAAGCCAGTCCAGTAGGGAGCTTGATTCCAAACAATCCTATTATTTGCTCGAAAGCCAGTCCAGTAGGGAGCTTGATTCCAAACAATTCTATCTTTGGCAACTTCGTATAATTTGGGTCTATTTGCAACGCTTTTTGGTAAGAGGCGATCGCTTCATCTAGTTTGCCTTGCATGTACAGCGCCCACCCCAGGCTATTGTAAGCATTTGCAAAGTTTGGGTCGATTTGCAAGGCTTTTTGGTTACAGGCGATCGCCTGATCGAGTTTGCCTTGAGCGGACAGCGCATTCCCCAGGTTATGGTGAGCAGGTGCACAATTTGGGTCGATTTGCAACGCTTTTTGGTAAGAGGCGATCGCTTCCTCTAGCTTGCGTTGATCCAACAGCGCATTCCCCAGGTTATTGTGAGTACCTGCATTATTTGGGTCGATTTGCAACGCTTTTTGGTAAGAGGCGATCGCTTCATCTAATTTGCCTTGCTCGGACAGCGCATTCCCCAGGGTAAAGTGAGCATTTGCATAATTTGGGTCGATTTGCAACGCTTTTTGGTAAGAGGCGATCGCTTCTTCGAGTTTGCCTTGCTCGGACAGCGCAACCCCCAGGTTATTGTGAGCGTCTGCATAATTTGGGTCGATTTGCAACGCTTTTTGGTAAGAGGCGATCGCTTCATCTAATTTGCCTTGCTCGGACAGCGCATTCCCCAGGGTAAAGTGAGCATTTGCATAATTTGGGTCGATTTGCAACGCTTTTTGGTAAGAGGCGATCGCCTATTTACCAGTTACCAGTTACCAGTTACCAGTTATTCACTGTTCACTGTTTTAATGCAATATGTTGCCAATAATCACCGTATTGAATCAACAATTGTTGCTAAAGTTCCTACTCAAGATAGTAGTCATTGAGATCCAAATCGGTGGATGATGTTTAACCATCGCGATTTTTGTCTGGCAAAGGCGATCGCGCGGAGCGCAGTGCCCTCGTGCCCAATCGCCCAAGGCTTCGCGGCTCGACTGAGCTCACGCCGAAGTCCGAACGGGGCAGTGGCAAAGGCGATCGCAAACCTATAAGTTGGACTCCGACTAATTTCTGATCATGGCAGTTTATGAAAATCGAGAAGCGTTCATTCCCTACCGTCGCACCGATATTATCAAACTTTGCCTGCAAGATGGTCAGCTAAGTGCCGCCGATGCTGAAAAGTTTCAAGATTTCTGTCAAATCCTATCTGCGTATTACCACTTTCGCTTTCACAAGACGCTGGAAATTATCAAAGACAACTACGTACCCTTCAATCCTAATGCAGATGTTCAACCACTCACTCAACCAACCTTCGACCAATATGACGAGATGGAGTCAAAAGTGGTTGATGCATTTCAGCATATTTTAGAAAGAGCTAATTACATTCTTTTGCCTGAATCGATTGTACAACGAGCATTGGGAAAGAAATCTCTGATTGATTTGAAAACTCAGGTTGATTTCGATGATTTTGAGCGTTTCTGTTGCTATTACCAAGGCGATATTAACAAGAAAATTTCGCTGAAAAAGTTCTTCTTTTGGCAGGAGGAAAAGACGATTAATATTTTGGAACGAATTGTTTTACTCATTAAGTTCAAAGAAGCGGCTTACTTTCGTGCCAAAAAAGTCAAGATAGACGAACTGAACTTTACTCCTGGTAAAATGTATGTTTACTTCTACAAGAATATTCCAAAACTAGATATTGACTTGCTCTTTCCGAATGTTGTCACGAGTATGACTTGGAAAGATCGACTGTTATTTGGAATTCCTGCCATTGGGGCTGCAATTCCCCTGGTCTTAAAAGCATTGCCAAATCTGTTATTGCTCATAGCTGCAATTTCGTTAGTGTTCAATGCACCATTGCTAGTCGAATCGCTAGATCTAGAAGAGCATAAGGTGCGAGATGTGATGCCGATTCTAGTGGCAACGCTATCTTTAGGGATAGCACTGGGTGGATTTGCCTTCAAGCAATACACCAATTACAAAAACAAAAAAATCAAATTCCAAAAAGATGTTACCGACACGCTTTTCTTCAAGAATTTAGCTAACAATGCCAGCGTCTTTCAAATGCTCATTGATATTGCAGAAGAAGAGGAGTGTAAGGAAATTATTCTAGTATATTACCATCTCCTGACCAGTCCGACTCCGCTGACTCCTAAACAGTTAGACTCTCGCATTGAAACTTGGATGGAAAGGAAGCTGGGTATTACGATTAACTTTGATATCCAAGGTCCCTTGAATAATCTGCAGGATATTCGCGGCAAAGTGATCACAAATGCTGAAGAAGCAGATATTGCCCCGGAAATGCCTTTATTAAGCTATGATAACCAGGGATTTTGCCATGTTCTCCCTTTGGAGGATGCCAGAGCAGTGATCGATTATGTTTGGGATAATGCCTTCCTCTTTAATGGGATAGCCTTATGAAAAATTCCTGATATAGCGCAACTCAATTGAATGAAGTAATTCTTTATCTGTGTCCATCTGTGTCCATCTGTGGTTCATTATTTCTTTCCATACCTTACAAGGGTTGCAAACCGCTATAAGTCCAAGTAAGCCAGATTAGAAGCTTTATATATGGTAGTTCTGCACTCGCTTTGTGATTTCATAAACTGCAATTCTGCTGTCAGCGACTTATCCGTTAGCTATTGGTATGAAGGGCGTTGTCCTCACACTGGTGAACTCCTGAGACTACCCCGCACCCCAATGTCCGAGGCGATCGCCCATGCTTTAATGCAACATCTTGCCACGGATGAGCGTTATTCTTCTGAAGGTAAGATGTATGGGATATTGCTGGTTGAACTGCCTACTGGTGAACAACGGGTACTCAAAGCTTTCTCCGGGCTACTAAATGGTGACAGCGTGGTTGAGGGCTGGGTACCGCCCATTCCAGGACGAGACGAAGTTGCCTTAGAGGAAGCCCGCACTTTGGCGCAATTGGACGCTATCAAGCAGGAACTTATTACCCTCAAGCAACTTCCACAAAGGCAGCAATACGAAACGCTGAGGAGTGAGTTTGAGTTACGCCTGCAACAGATGAGCGATCGCCATCGAGATTGCAAAAACCAACGACACGAAAAACGTCAGATATGCTACGAAAAGCTAATTGGAGAAGCGCTCATAGTTGCGTTGGAACAACTCGACGAAGAAAGTCGTCAGCATGGAATTGAGCGACGGCAACTTAAACGCCAACGGGATGAAGTCTTGCAGCCGCTTCAGCACCTCATTGCAGCAGCAGATGCGCGGATGGGTGAACTGAAACAGCGGCGTAAAGAACTGTCCCGCCAACTCCAGGCACAGATGCACGCTACTTACACCCTAATGAATTTTTTAGGGCAATCCCTATCGTTGCAGCAGTTGATACCAGAAGGTATGCCCACAGGAACAGGAGACTGTTGTGCTCCAAAGCTGCTGCATTATGCGGCGACGTATGGTTTAAAACCATTGGCAATGGCAGAGTTTTGGTGGGGTTCGTCCTTAATGAATCACGACAAAATCCAGGGAGAATTCTATGGAGCTTGTGCAGAACGCTGTCAGCCATTGATGGGGTTTCTGCTGTCAGGATTGCCTCCGTGGAAACCGAACCCCCCAGCCCCCTTCCCTAAAAGGGAAGGGGGAGTTTTAAGCCCCTCCCCTACCAGGGGAGGGGTTTGGGGAGAGGTAACTTTACCCATTCTTTATGAAGACGAATGGTTGATTGTCGTGAACAAACCCGCAGGACTATTATCAGTTCCAGGGCGTTATCGCGACACTCAAGACAGCGTTCTCAGTCGTTTGCGTCAACTGTCACCAGATGGGATGAAGATTATTGCGGTGCATCGGTTAGATCAGGAAACATCTGGTATTCTTTTACTAGCTCGTGACGGGCAAACCTATCGTCAACTCAGTGAGCAGTTTGAAAAACGGCAGGTTCACAAAGTTTATGAAGCGGTGCTTTCGGGTTCTCTAACCACTGACAAAGGTATAATTGAACTGCCACTGTGGGGAGATCCTCTCAATCGCCCTTATCAACAAGTCAATTTGCAATATGGGAAATTTAGCGTGACTGAGTTTCAGGTGATAGCAACAGGAGACTGCACTCGTGTAGAGTTTATACCGCTAACAGGACGCACCCATCAACTGAGAGTTCATGCTGCTGATGCGAGAGGACTTGGTATACCTATTTTAGGCGATCGCCTTTATGGATGTCGTGCGCTTTCAAGTCGGTTACATCTGCATGCAAGGGAACTTCGCTTTGAGCATCCACACTTGGGGGAAACCCTTCATTTACAGGCAAAGACGCCGTTCTAGTAAATGACTCAATTAATCCAGCAAAGCATTATAGTCATCGTGAGAGCCAATCCAGAACCAGTAATAGTCATCACCCTTCTTTAATGCTAATGCTCTGTAACCTCCGGTAACGTGAGCCGATCAAAGATTCTTGCCAACTTTCTTAAAATGGAGAGATGGATGAGAAGGGTTTTCCTTCCAAAGCTGGTAGGCTTTTTGAGCCTGTTTCATCTCCGGAGACAAAACTGCATACGCTTGCCAAAGATCAGGTGTCGTGAAGGATTTCATCAAGATCCCTCACCTTATTTGCTGTCAGCCTCTGCTTTCGCAATTAGGTTATTCAATTTGCCGGATTCAAAATCTGCTTCTATTTGCCGATCCCATGTTTCATCTAAGTATGCCTGAAGCCAAGCAGCAAGTTTGCGAATATCGCCTTCTGGAAGTTGTTTGATGGCTGCTTCTATTTCTGTCAGGGTGGACATAGAAAAAAATACGTTTTTTGAAAGTACTTCTATAGCTAGTTTAGTTTACGGTTCCAAGTAGATTTATTTTGGGCGATCGCCTTTATGGATGTCGTGCAGGGGTAAGTCGGTTACATCTGCATGCAAGAGAGCTTTCTTTTGAGCATCCACAGTTAGGAGAAACCCTTCATTTACAGGCAAAGACGCCGTTTTGATGTGTCAATTCTAGTTGTGGTAAGGAGGCGATCGCCCTACGGGTAGTTATTGGGATTTTCAACCATCAGCCCTTCACTTGCGGCTGCTTTATTCAACTCATCGTCAGCAGAGACAAAGTTCACAGGGGGCAAGCCGTTAGTTATGCAGAGGGCATTTACCGCACAACCTGCTGCTAGCTGAACTGCGTCGTAACCTCGTAATCCCCGTACTTCAGCTAATGCCATTGCAGAGTTGATAATATTTTCCGTGATTTCTACAACTTGGTACTCAGATAATAAGTCACTCCTGAACAGATTGCACGTTGCTGTAGCATCTGTAAGACTGATACTGCCACCACGCGCCCGTCTTGTAATCGCGGCAATAATTTCAACAAATGTAATTGCAGCAATTAATACTTCGTTGTTTAATGCAGGATCAAACAAATTCACAACCCATGCTGAACCTATCTCACTAATGTAGCGTTTCACCAAAGCGCTGCTATCAAGAAAGTAAACTGCCATCTAGCGGCGTTCCTCAATAATTGTTTCAGAAACAGGCTTTCCCTGAATCTGAATGAGTCGCCGTTCAGTTTGCCGATTGTAGGAGGGTTGCTTCAGTTGTTTGACTAAGCCAGATGTTAACAGTGCTTGATGAAATGTCGTCCGTTGAACAGCTTCTTCAATAGCTGCAAGATGCTTCTGGATGACTTGGTTAAGCTGCTGTAATTCTTGTGGTTCAAGCGCTTCAAGTTGATCTAGGATTTGGTTAAGAATTGCCTGTGTCATCAGCTTTTAGATTTAACTAGGGCTAGAAAGTCAGTCTTTGTAAAATATGCTACTTTAATAAAAAATACAACCGTATTATTAAAATCATAGCTTATGCATCTCAAAACAGTCTTCACCCGTTTTTATAAGTCATTCAACGATGACTTTCTGAGAAAGAATGATGATAGGGTTAAACCAAAGCCTTGGGAAAAGGTAGGTAATGCTTTTTACCCTTATATTGAAGTTCCTATTGATCAAAAAATTACGACTATTGTCGGTGCAAATGAGTCTGGCAAGTCTCATTTGTTAAGTGCTATTGAAAAAGCCATATCTGGTAAAAGTATCGAGCGCAGTGATTTTTGTCGCTATTCGCACTTTTTTACTGTTAAACAGAATGAGTTGAAGTATCCTGATTTTGGTTCAGAGTGGTCTAATCTGTCTAAAGATGAAGAGGAAAATTTGAAAATAATTGCTGGAATTCCAAATCATGTTGTTTTTGATAGATTCTTAGTATTTCGGAACAATGTAGATAAGCTAACAGTATATTTACCTGAGAAGGGAGATTATAGACCTTATAAAATTGAAGAAAGACAACGTGAGAAGTTAGAGAATCTTTTACCCACAACACTTAAAATAGAGTCTGATGTTGCTCTCCCAGCTAGTGTACCAATTAAAAAATTAGTTCAACTAGGTCAGAAAAATCATCCAGACAGTAGAAGGTTTGAACTTCTTGATCGAGAACAAAGAGGCAAGATCATAGACGCACTTGATGATTTTAGTGATAAGCCAGAGTTATTTACTAAAGTGCGTCAGCCTTGGGGTGAAATGGATACCGATGCTGCTCAGACAATTAAGTCTATTATTTCAGCCCTTGAGGAGGCTAGTTTCAGCGACAAAGAAAAGAAGAAACGAGAGAAAGAATTTGAGTTGGCTTATAAATTAATTTGTAAAATTGCTCAAGTCGATGTTGATGCTCTCATTGATCTAGCTGAAGCAGTGAAGAATGGGATGCAAGGATATGCAAACGGCATTATTGAGAAAATTAATCGTCAGTTATCTACTAGTTTAAACTTTCCTAGTTACTGGGTTCAAGATCGTAACTTCTCCTTAAAGATTATGGCAAGGGATTATGATTTAGTCTTCACTATAACTGATAGAACAGGAACAGAATATTCATTTGATGAAAGAAGCGTTGGATTGAAGTATTTTCTTAGCTACTACATTCAGTATCGTTCACATGAGCCACACAAATATAAATCTGAGATTCTTCTAATGGATGAGCCAGATGCCTATCTCTCAAGTCAAGCTCAACAGGATTTACTCAAAGTCTTCGATTTGTTTGCTAGTCCTGAATTAGGTTCACATTTAACTCGTCCAATTCAGGTAGTTTATGTGACGCATTCTCCCTTCTTAATTGACAAGAATCATGCGGAACGTATTCGTGTTTTGCAGAAGGGAAATGAGGATGAAGGAACCCGCGTAGTTAAGGATGTTGCTAAAAATCACTATGAACCTCTAAGATCTTCGATTGGTGTCTATGCTGGTGAAACAGCTTTTATAGGTAATTGTAATTTAATGGTTGAAGGTATGGCTGATCAGATACTTATTGCAGGAGCAGCAACATATCTTCGAGCAAGCGGTGCAGCCAATATAGAAACTTTGGATCTAAATCAAATTACTATCGTGCCTTCAGGTTCAGCTTCTCACATTCCTTACTTAGTTTATCTAGCCCGTGGACGTGATATTGAACAACCAGCAGTAATTGTCTTATTAGACAGCGATGATAGTGGAAATGACGCTAAGAAGCAACTGCTGGGTAAAGGTGGTCAGCATAGAAGACCTTTGCTGAAGAAGCAGTTTATTTTCCAAATTGGTGATTTGAGAGAAGAGCTTAGTTTAATATCTGAGAATGTAACTGAAAAACTTGAGATAGAAGATCTAATTCCTTTGCCTATTTGTATACAAGCAGCAAAGTTTTATTTACAGGAAATCTTCAAGATAGCCGAGAATAAAATTGAATTTTTAACAGAAGAAATGGTTTTAAGTAAAATTATGAATAACACTATTTTTAATGCGATAGAAGCAAGCCTGAAAGAATTTCCTGATAAAGATTTTCGTATTGCAAAAGTTGGCTTTGCTCGAAATATTATTAGAACAGTAAATGAGTGGTCGTATCAACTGCAAATACTTGATAATAGCCAAAATAAGGCGCTTAAAACATTTGAATCAAACTTTAAAACTTTATTCATAAAGCTGAATAGTATGCAGCGTCGCGCACAACAGAAACTAACGCAAGAAAGACTTTCACAGAAAATAGAGCGCTTAAAGAAGACTTTTATTTCACTTCATACTATTTCAGCAAAACGCGAAGATGCTGTTATTCTTCTTGATGAGATTGAGAGTATTCTGGATGACAATCTGGAAAACGAGTCACTTTTAGAAATTGAGGCAATTAAGAGTTCACTTCAAAATTTGCGCCGTGACTATAAATTGGACATTGACATGACGAAAACAATTTCTGACTATACCGGATTTCAGATGGGATTGGAGAGAATTAAGTATGCAGGGCTTTTAGCCACTCAAGAGGAGACTCTTGAGGAAGATGTAGTAAATGAACCTGCTGTAGATGAACAATCATATGAGGTTGATGAGAAAGCACCTCCTACTTCGGAAAAAAAAGCCACCGAAATTATTAATAATCCTATAAGTTCCAAGAAAAAAAAGACTAGTTAGCGTTAAGAAATTCTTATTCTGCAAGAACATCTAAGAGCTATAGTAATCCTATTTGATTTATAAATAACGATTGGAACTCCGGATTAGCAAAGCGATGGTCAATAGTGTCCGCGAAATGGGAATGCAACAAAAAAATGGCGCAACTACCACAAAATAAATTACCACAAGGCGTAATTGCCACCTATGCATAAGTGAAGAAATTTTGATTAAAATAAAGCAGCGCAATTTGCAGCCACAGCATAACCTGCGCGACTACAATGCTGGTATCCACCAGGCGGCGTGCTGTCTACCCACGTAAATCCAGAAGATGATCTATGAGTAATCAACTCCAAGACTATAATCCCAGCGGCGTAGGTCAAATTAATGGCAACCTCTTGGGTTTGCCGTTCGATTACGAGTCTGCAAACCTAATTGTCTTTGGTGTACCGTGGGAAGTTACTGTTTCCTATGGCGCAGGAACCGCCAACGGACCACAGCGGGTTTTGGATGCTTCGCCGCAACTGGATTTGTTCGATTTCGATCATCCTGACGGATGGAAACAAGGAATTTTCATGGTGGAAATTCCCCAGGATATTTTAGAGAAGAACAAATACTATCGCGCTCTAGCGGCAAAAATTATCAAACGACTAGAACAAGGTCAAGCACTCACAGAAACACCAGATTTAACACCTGTCCTGATAGAAATTAATCAAGCTTGTCAACAGGTGAATCAATGGCTGTTTGAACAGTGTCAGCAAGCAATTAACAATGGTAAGCGAGTCGCAGTTATTGGTGGGGATCACAGTTCACCTTTAGGTTACTATCAAGCATTAGCAGCTAAATACGCAAGCTACGGCATTTTGCATATTGATGCACACGCAGATTTGCGCGATGCCTATGAGGGATTTGAATTTTCCCATGCGTCCATTATGTTTAATGCGATGAAGCTACCGCAAATTTCCAAGTTAGTGCAGGTAGCGTTGCGTGATATTTCTCATGATGAAGTGCAAATGATTGACCAATCAAACGGTCGAATTGTTGCTTATTACGACCCAGCAATTAAACAAAAGCTGTACTCGGGAACAACTTGGATTGATTTATGCCGAGAAATTATCGCTCATTTGCCTGAGTACGTTTATATTAGCTTTGATGTTGATGGTCTTGATCCAAAATTCTGTCAAAGTACAGGGACTCCTGTTCCTGGTGGGCTGGAATTAGAGCAAGCTTTTTGTCTGTTCCGTGAGTTGGTGAATAGTGGTAGAAAAATTATTGGCTTTGATGTCTGCGAAGTTGGTGATGCCGAGTGGGATGGCAATGTCGGTGCGCGGATTGTTTATAAACTGGCAAATTTCATGGATTTATCTCAGCAAGGATAATTCTTGATTCAAGAGCATGATACAAGTAAATACAATAGACCTCTCCAAAAAACAATGTACCAGACGTGCCATGGCACGTCTGGTACAAGGGTTGTAGACAACGCACAATTCATTTCTGGAGATGTCTAATCCATTTATAAATATAAGTTGCGTCTTCTGCTTGATGTGCGTTCACGAAATGATATCATGTCCGCTTAATTACTTATAATTCCTGCTTTACCTCACCCCAAGCCTCTCCTTCCTAATTTTGAACGAGCGAATGCCGTACCTTATGAATTAAGCGTAAGCGCAAAGCGCAGGCTCCGTCAAGCGCGTAAGATCCCACCGGGTGAAGGCACGCGCGCAGCGTCTGGGCTCTTGAGAAGGGGTGACGATTTCATGCAAAAGCATTAAAACAGTGAACAGTGAACAGCTACCTACGCAGTGCGTATGGTAGGGGATTTAAACCCGCCACCAACGCTTATGCCTACGGCACGTCTGACGACGAACGGTCCAATTGGTGTGGTGTTTCCCCCAACGATAAAACTGATACTGCGGGTACTTGATAACTGGTAACTGGTAACTGTTAAATTTTTCCGTGCAGTTGAGGCGACTGAGTCTGGCGAAGCCTGGGTATTTTAGTGGTTTCTTTGTAGCAGCGTTTCGTAGACAAAGTGACAGACGACTGCTATTATTTATCCTTTCATAAGAAAACCCCAGTCAATCTGGGGCTTATTGAACGTTTTCTCTTGTCATATAACCACCCTACTGACCGTTGGGGAATAGGGAATCTCGCCAAAAAATTGAGTAAAAGTTAACCCCGGGTGAACTGGGGTTAATTCTTAGATATCACCTTCAACGGTTGCAAACATTGGATATAGCGGCATATGTGGGCAAACATATTCGGTGTATCAATATTCTTTTAGTCATTTTAAATAAATTCTTCACATGAAGAATGACAAGTACTAGGATATTCTGGATGAAGAAAGGTAGACGAAACCCTGACGACCTGGTAATGAAGGGGGTAGATACTCCTTGGTTTTGCGGGTGCTTTCTTATAGAAAACCGCGCTTGCTATCGCAGCAGGTGCGATGGCAAAGCTTTTCCCCTCCATAAAAGTAAAATACACCGTGTTAGTAAACGGTTGGTAAATATAGAGTTAAGCTTTCAGCAAACAGTATTTGTGCCAGAGCCATTGGCTTAGCATTCCGGAAAGCTTACTGCACAGAAAGCGATGCGAGGGTGATGGGAGGCGCGTGAGTAGCAATCGACCTGATAGCGATTGACCCAAGCCACTGCCCCGAATCGCGATCGCGATTTAACTATTCACGTTAAGCTTATGTAAATCTAATTATTCCTGATTCTCCCACTCGGTTAGCCAAGATTCTAGCTTTTCCCTTAGCTTCTGTTTCCAGTCGGGTATATTCATAATTCTTTCTCTCAACCCTGGTTTGAGGTTGATTTGTAACGCTCTACGTTCTAATGGCTCGTCAGATACGAAACCTTTTTTGTGATTTTTCTGAAAAGGCATTGACCTTAGTCTATATATATTGATATAACAATACTTACCAATGTTAAAAACGGAAGTCAAGTGACAAGAAACAACAAACAACGGAAAACCGTATATACCTACACTCAGGTAATTCCTGTCAGTAGACCGAAAACTTCTGCGATTGCCTTTGGCACTGCGCAGAGCGCAATCGCTAAAAAATAGTAGTGTATGATACCGTTTTTTGAGAAATGTACAAAAGGTGATTGTGAGGCATGAATAATAAGATTCACTTATAAATAAGCCCCGAAAATCAACCAAAATCAGCCAGATGGTAAACAAACTTCGCAGGCTACGCCATAGTTGCGGTCTACTGCTTGACGTAAAAACTCAAGCATCTGTTTAAGAGTAAATAGATGAGAAAAAACCTGTCTAGTGCTTCTTTTTAATCGGCTCAGATAATGCCACACTAGATCAATCCATATATTAATAAGTAAAAAAGCTAAAGCTACAAAGAGAAGCCTAATAGTGGGATTTTTAATAGTAGTTTTTATCCGGCACTGGTTTTTCATTCGATAGCTGCTTTCAATCCCAAAACGGAGGCGATAGTCATCATGTATAAGCTGCAAAGTTAACTTAACTTTATAAACAGCATAAACAAAAAATTCCCGGCGCGCGTATTTTACCATTTTTATATGTACAAACTATCCATACTTGAAAAGTTACTGAACCATATTTATCGCTGTTTAAAGTGTAAGTAGTTTTGTAACTACGCCGACCTCTAATTAATTGTCTAGTACCTCCCGATTTACCTCGAATAATAGCTGGCATTTCAAAGGGGATATCGAGACATTGCAACCATCTGATTACTGGCACACAAAAAAATTCTCGATCTAAATACAATCGCTCAATTCTCAGATTCAAAGGCTCAATTAGTGCTAAAAGATAGGTAAGAATTGCAACTAAGGTATTTTTTTGTTGAACAGCTTTGATAGCTAAAGTGACTCGTTTATTTTTCTTAATTACAATGAAAGTGCGTAGGCGTAAAAAGAAAAAGTACGAGGTCTTACACGTAAAAAATCAGCCAGCCTTTTTGGTTGACTAGACTAACGAGAACGCATAACGAAGGGTTTATTAAGGCTGGCTGATTTTTCGGGGACAATGCGTCACCACTTTTAGCTTGACTTCTATAAATAAATGGTGATTCTAATGCTGATGGTTCACCATAATAAGGAATTAAGTTAAAATCGATAGCAATATGAATGTTTACCTTGTCGAATTCCGTCTGGTAAGCGGCTTTGAAGTGCAGCATTTAAGTCGGATTCTAGAGAATTTATGTCTGTATATTTCTATAAATGGTAACGAATATCGTTGCTTGTCGGAACATTTTTTAGGACTTTGGTAGTGTTTTCAATGCTATCCCTTTGTGTGGCTGCCCGAATTAAAATTTCAAAAATATTCTGTTGTTCACGCATTTGTCCCCTAAAAATTTGGGCAGCCTTATTACTACGGGTACTCGTCTTGGAACACAAATAAATCTTACAAAGGCTGCCCAAATTTTTTCGTGTAAGACCCCGTCACACTGACCTTGAGTCTGAATTGGAATATGTTCTGTTAAACAGTTAACTACTTCGTTTAACGTTTTACTATCAGTTAGAACTGGCTCCGTTACATTCATAACCAAACTAAATAATCCTCTCAATCAAAAATTTGCTTCTTCACCCCAATACTTTACAAAAATTACAGGACACATCACTAGAACTATGTTCTGGTGCGAAAGCAACCCTTACCTTTTTGGCTAATTGATTAATTTTACTTATGTAATAGCTCTCAACGAGTTTTTCACAAAGCGTATTAAAAAATACAGTTTTTTAGGCAATAATCAGATTCACAGGTATCAATCATAGAGCGATCGCAGAAGTTTTCGGTCTACTGAATTTGAAAAAAGAATGCGACAGATGGTATAAGCGCGTACATTGGTACTGTTTCACTGGCGATCGCTATTTCTACTCTCTCACCCCGGAATTAAGCACTGCTGTTAAAACCTTCAGTCAACAACAAGGTCTATTGGCAGAAACTTCTTCAACGCTTACGGACCGACAGAAGCTAGTGTCTGTGCCACGATTGCAAAATGCACCCTTGAAGACGAGAAAATATCTATTGGTAAGGCGATCGCCAATACGCAAGTTTACATCTTAGACGAAAATTTGCAACCAGTTCCGATTGGTGTGCCAGGAGAGTTGCACATCGGTGGTGTTGGATTGGCAAGAGGCTATCTCAACCGCCCAGAATTGACACAACAGAAATTTATTCCCAATCCCTTTAGCAATGAGTCACATTCCCGGCTTTACAAAACAGGAGATTTAGCACGCTACTTGAATGACGGTAGCATCGAGTTTCTCGGTCGTATCGATCATCAGGTCAAAATTCGCGGCTATCGCATAGAACTCGGAGAAGTTGAAAATGTGTTGTCCCAGCAACCTGGAGTGCAGAAAGCAGTAGTAGTCGCACGAGAAGACCAACCGGATAATAAACGTTTAGTAGCTTATGTTGTACCAGAACAGAAAAACCTCGAATCATCCCAAGTAGCAGAAAATTTATCAACAGACAAAGTAGAACTATGGCCATCTGTAGCTGAATACTATGTCTATGACGAATTACTGTATTATGCTATGACCAATGACCATCGGCGCAACGATAGCTATAAAGCCGCCATTAATCAATTGGTCAAAGATAAAATAGTCGTTGAAATTGGCACAGGTAAAGATGCTATTTTGTCTAGATTTTGTGCCCAAGGGGGTGCTAAGAAAATTTATGCAATTGAAAGAGACAAAGAAACCTGCCGCAAAGCAATAGCTTGTATTGAAAAATTAGGTTTAGCAGACAAAATCACAGTTATTCATGGCGATGCAACTTTAGTTGATATCCATGAACTTGCTGATGTCTGCGTTTCAGAAATTGTGGGAGCAATTGGTGGCTCTGAAGGAGCAGCAGTAATTATTAATAACGCTAGAAGACTTCTCAAGCCTGATGGTTTGATGATTCCTGAAAGAAGTGTGACTAAGATGGCTGCTGTTACTCTCCCAGATGAAATATTATGCAATCCTAAATTTGCTGAACTTCCCGCATATTACACCAAAGAAATCTTTAAGCAAGTCGGATATCCATTTGACTTAAGGGTATGTCTTAAGAAATTCCCTCAAGCAAATCTTCTTTGTCTTCCTGGCGCAAACGGACACGGCTTCTATTTTCGAGATTTAGCCAGAAATTTAGGAACTGAGCGACCAGTGTATGGACTGGAAACTCCAGGAAGAGACGGACTGAGCGCACTCCCTGACTCAGTAGCAGCCAGGGTTTTAGAGGGTTTTACATTCCTTAACATAGCTCGGTTTATTTCTACCTATCTACTTATCAATTATTAAAAAGCATTAAAAAGGCGATCGCCCTTGGCGGGGCTTTGCCCATCGCATAGCGCTGCTTTACAGCATCGCCCACAATCATTGACCATATCATCAAAGGTGCATCATTCTAACTGTCTTAATGCTGTACAGAGATGAATGCGTGAATTTTGAATTGGTGTAAAACAATGGAAACTCTTCCTATCAAAATTTCTGATGAAACCCTGCGGGATGGAGAACAACAAGCAGGCATTTTCTTCTCTTACCCAACTAAACAAAAACTAGCCCATCTAATTGCCCAAACGGGAGTAGATAGACTAGCCATCATGCCCCGTGTGTGTGAGCAAGAAGAAGAGCTAGTCAAATCATTAGTATCAGAGGGATTGGATAGTCTGATCACTGCTTCTACTTTGATGGGAAAGCAGTACATCGATCAAGCCAAAATGTACGGAGTTAAGCGCATCATACTTTTCTACGGTCTTTCTGCTCGCCTGCTGTTTCTCAGAGATCCTCAGATCCGTTTGTTGAACGAGTTTAAAGGAAAAACCATTGATGACGATATTCCAACAAAAGTAATCGAGAGAATTCGCCAAAACGCTATTGATGTGATTGTCGAAAATTTGCGCTATGCCACTACGGTTGCTGGACTCATCGTAGACTTCGCCGCCGAGGATGCCTCAAGAGCTGATTTTGGCTTTTTAGTGGAATGTATCCGCTCATGCAGCCCTTATGTCGAACACTTTATGCTCTGTGATACAGTCGGAGTTCTCAGTCCAGAAAAGAGCTATATCTGGATTAACGACCTGCTCCAATGTACAACAGGGGTTGCTTTCGGGGTACACTACCACAATGACATGGGCTTGGCTCTGGAAAATACTCTCCAATCCGTCATAGCCGGAGCGACTTTAGTATCGGGTACTTTTAGCGGAATTGGTGAACGAGCCGGAAATGTTGCCGTTGAGCAGGTGTTAAATGGGTTGCGAGTCCGCTTCGGAATTGAAGTCAAGGGGATTAACTATGATGCGATCGCCGCCGTGACTAATTACATTGAGCAACTGGGTATTCGTCCCGCTCCCCCTTACTCTCAAACTGCTCAACGCCATGAATCAGGTATCCATGTCAATTCTTTATTTTGTGATCCCAAAAGCTATGCAGTATTTCCTTATAATACGGTAGACGTTATATTTGGCAAATGGAGTGGAGTCAGTAATTTCCAATATCTATTTGAAAAGCAACTGCAAAATCCTCAACCCAAAGAGCAATACGAGAAAATGCGCTTCATTATCAAATCTCTTGCTGCTGAACAAGAACGCTATTTTACAGCCAACGAGGTGTTAGAGCTATGGGAAAATGGTGTCTTTGAATAATCCATCGTAAAAATTGAGAACTCAGAATATGCCCTACGACACGCTGTTTTGTATCTCCTCCGCAGACGCTACCTTAACGCCTCCGCGTGCGCTTACGCTTACAGGATTCAGGATAGTTAAAGAATCAGGAGAACATGTGATAAATCAATATACTCCTAAGAAACACATTCTAGAATGCTTGTACAGTAAGGCTTTTAAAGATTGAAGTAAAATGTGTTTCTTTCATATTTCACTTGCGGTACGCCGCTAGTTAAAGGCTCAGATCTTGCACCATTCTCAACAAGAGCCAGAGGCTCTAATATCTCGTTACCAGGTTCAACCTGGTAACGAGGGTTTAGAGGCTTCGCCTCCTCACTGTTGCAACTCTTGCAAGATATAAGTATACCAATCATACTGAATTTTTTCTAAAGGATGACTTCTGATTCCTGCGTACTGAATTCTTACAATCCATCAGTCAGCCTTAAGAAGCTAAACGAATATTTAAGATATGCAATCTACAACTTTTCTTGATAAAAATTCAACGAATGATTCTTCTCCGGGTTTTAATCAATTTTGGGAGAATGTCAGAGCGCTCACAGGGTCTTACTGGTATCCAACAGAGGCACAAGGAAGAGCATTTTCAGATGTGATTCGTTCATGGGCAATGCTCATTCTCCTGATATTATTAATCGTCGCGCTCGTAGCAGTAACAGCGTTTAATAGCTTCGTTAACCGCTATTTGCTCGATATTATCACTGAAGAAAAGGATTTGACCAAATTTGTTGATACGTTATTGGTTTACGGTGTTGCCCTTGTCTTCGTAACGCTTTTAGTAGGATTTTCTAAATTTGTTAGAAAGCAAATTGCTCTTGATTGGTACCAATGGCTAAATAATTCTATTTTAGAAAAATATTTGAGCAATCGTGCTTATTATAAAATCAACTTTAAATCCGATGTTGATAACCCAGATCAACGGATATCTCAAGAAATCGAACCCCTTACCAGAAATGCTCTCACTTTTTCGGCTACTTTTCTAGAAAAAGTGCTGGAAATAACCACTTTTTTAATAATTCTCTGGTCTCTTTCCCAATGGATTGCAATTGCATTGGTTGGTTATACCATAATAGGCAATTTAATTGCTGTTTACTTGGCTCAATAATTGAATAAGATTAAGCAAGAAGAACTCGAATTTGAAGCCGACTATACTTACAGCCTAACTCACGTTCGGAATCATGCTGAATCAATAGCTTTTTTTCAGGGAGAAAAACAAGAATGAAATATAATTCAACGAAGATTTAATAATATTATCAAAAGTGCTAAACGCAAGATTAATTGGGAGATAACTCAGGATATTTTTAACAGAGGATATCAGGCTGTTATCCAAATATTTCCATTTATAGTATTCGGACCTTTACAGATTAGAGGTGAAATTGATTTTGGAGAAATTGCCCAAGCCAGTTTAGCTTGTAATCTGTTTGCCACTGCTATGGCAGAATTAATTAGAGAATTTGCAACTTCAGGACGATTTTCCAGTTATGTTGAGCGTTTAGCTGAGTTGTCGGGTGCGTTGAAAGCTGTGACCAGTTATCAGTTATCAGTTATCAGTTATCAGTTACCAGTTACTGTTCACTATTAATTGGTACAAGCCCCTGTTTTTAAACATGGAAGTACATAGAAAGATGTCCAAACGAGATACGTAGTACGAGAAATACGGCGGACTTATACAAATCCCCTCAAGAAGATTGATGGGTGCGGCTGGTACTTGTTCACTGTTCACTGTTCACTGTTTTAAGCAACAGCCAGAGAACGTAAGTATCATCAAAACAATAGAAGAAAACCGTCTGGCTTTTGAGAATGTCACCTTACAAACGCCAAACTATGAACAGGTCATCGTCGAAGACTTATCACTCGTTGTTCAACCAGGAGAAGGTTTATTGATTGTTGGACCAAGTGGACGAGGAAAAAGTTCTCTGTTGAGAGCGATCGCTGGTTTATGGAATGCAGGAACTGGTCGTCTGGTGCGTCCTCCCCTAGAATCCATGTTGTTTTTGCCCCAACGTCCTTACATCATCTTGGGAACATTGCGCGAACAGTTACTCTATCCTCATACAACTCGTCAAATGAGTGATGCAGAACTCGAAGAAGTTTTGCAACAAGTTAACCTACAAAACTTGCTTACCCGCGTGGATGGCTTTGATACAGAAGTCCCTTGGGAGAATATATTATCGCTGGGAGAACAACAACGCTTGGCTTTTGCACGATTGTTGATTACTCATCCCAGCTTTACTATTTTAGATGAAGCAACCAGTGCTTTAGATTTGACAAATGAAGGCAATTTATATGAACAATTGCAATCAACTCAAACAACTTTTATCAGTGTTGGACATCGAGAAAGTTTGTTTAATTATCATCAATGGGTTCTGGAACTATCACAATATTCCGCTTGGCAACTTCTGACTGTGGAGGATTATCGCCTTCAAAAAGTAGAAGAAATTACGACTAATCCTTCCGAAAACTCTCAAATTACAGAAATCCAAACCACTAATCCTCCGGAAAATTCCCAAATTACAGAAATCCAAGCCAATAATCCTCCGCAAAACCCCCAAATTACAGAAGTCCAAGCCACTAATCCTCCGCAAAACCCTCAAATTATAGAAGTAACAGAAACTAATCCTCCCGAAAACCCCCAAATTACAATAGATGTTTCACCACAGAACCAATCTCTAAGTCAACCAGAAACAAGTGCAGGTGCAGGGCTTTCTCATAAGGAAATGCAGAGATTAACAGGCGTTCCCATTAACACCATCAGAAGCAAGGCAAGCCTTGGCAAGTCCATCACAACTAAGGATGGCGTGACCTACCGCTATAATAAAAATTCCAAGGTGTTGAAATGGGTGAGAGTTTAAGGTTGTGTTGCAAAAACTCTTAGCAATCTGTTATACAATTTTACGAAAAGGATGATACAAATCGGTAATGTAGAGACGCGCCATGGCGCGTCTTTACAGAATTTAAATGTATCGCGATTAACGTGAAATGGTATTAGAAGTAAAATTGATGATAATCATGTTGAATTTCAAGCTTAGAAATGAATTCCAAATTTTTGCAACAGAACCTTTTTTAGAATCAGGTCATGCTTACTAAACAGCACAGACAACTAGTTACTTACAAAAAGATTACGATTTATGAACGAACCTACAAATTACCTGTTCTAAAAAATACCAGATTAAAAGCTGTTCAAAAAAAAATTAAAGAACGTCGAAGATTAATTAAAGAAGGCGTTCGGTATCATCAGCTTTGGGGAATAATTAAGCGAAAAGAAGAAATTAGTCAGGAGAAAGTTTTTCAAGAAATTTACGAATATCAAAGAAAAGCCCATAAAGTTCGTCAAGAAATAGTATAAATAGCAGAAACTGCAATCAATTTTGAAAAATATTTACACGATTACTTTAATCCGTTTCAATCGTTAATAGATGAAGTAGTAAAAGTAGATGAGGATTTTTACTCAACTGTCGGAGAAATTAAAAATTTAGCGGATAATATTTTTAAATTTCAGTCAAATTTATTAATTCCCAAAGAAACTGACGGGGTTTCTGAAACTTTTCTAGATTTTATGGTATCAAGTTATGAAAAGAAAGAAAGATTAAAAGATGCTTTGATTCAATGTAAATTATTAGATTGGCAAATCCATAATTTTGACTTAGCCAATAATCCCTTTTCTTTAAACAAAGAGATTGACTCAATATCTAACTATATCTCCAAGCAACTTGCCGAGCAAAGAAAAGAGATAGGGATAGCAGAAACAAATTTTGTCTCTATAACGCCTCTCCCTGCTGTTCAAGAAACCGGATTAATCAGACTGACTCATGACGATGCTACTGACGATGCTACTTTAACAAAAGAAGTTAAAAATAAAAATAAGATAGATTATACCAAACTGCGGGAACTCCTCGCCCAGCATAAGTGGAAAGAAGCTGACATCGAAACCACTAAATTAATGCTAAAAGTCATAGGTAAGAGCTATTGGAATGAAGTTTATAAGGAAGATATTGATAACTTTTCTTGTAAAGACCTCCAGACCATTAATCAACTGTGGGAAGAATACAGTCATGGTTATTTCGGCTTCAGTGTTCAGCAAAGTATTTGGAGTGAAATGGGTAGTCAAGTAGACTATGAAACAGAAAAGAGACTGGGCGATCGCCTTGGTTGGCGAAAACAGGGAAACTGGTTACATTATGATCAACTCACTTTTGAATTATCCCCTACAACACCGATAGGACATCTACCGGCGCAATGGTTGCACTATGATCAAGATACCTTTGACTTATCCCCATCATCTGCAGAACACCTTTCAATGGGAGCCTGGCGGGTGGGATCTTGGTTAGTTTGGCAGATGCACTTATTCTTTTCTCGTGTAAAAATTTGTAACGAAACTTTCCTATGCGTTAATCGCACATTTCTTAATAATAACGAAAAGTAAAGTCAAAGCTAACTTGAGGATAGACATGAGTAATAGTAATCTTTCTGACATAGAAATAGAAATTTTACTTTTTGGAAAATGGCGTTATGATACGTCTTCAGAAAAAATAACTATTCAATTTAAAGATGATATGACTTATGAGCAAACCAGAATTCAAACATTTATTTTCTCTAAACCTAAGGAACTTATAACAGGTAATAAATTTACTGGTGTATGGTACATAACTGAAAGAACACTGTATTTAAATCTTAAAACTGTTCCAAAATCCTTTTTAAATTTGAGGATACCGCTAGCTTTTAATATTTCTATTGCAGATATGATAGCTACTTTAGGTTCTATATTTCTAACAGAAAAGTATCAAGTCATTGACATTAATAGCTCTAAATTTAGAATAATGGATAAAGATCAATCAATTATTGGCACAAAAATAAAATAATAATTGCAAACTAGTAGAGCTTGTAAAATCGCTTCTCTCATCCAATACGGGGTAATGAAACGGAAGCTGTCATTAGGGGCATCTGCTCAAATCCTTGTCATATCAAGTCCGGTTGATTAGTGTTCATTAAGAGGATGTTTGAGAAGTATCAAATATTTTACAGCATTGAAAGCAGAAAGCCCACAAGTGTATGGGTGACTCAGGAACCCATACACGTCCTTCAGGTGTGGGATGAATGCGCTGCACCTTTAGGTGCAGTGACACAATGTTTTCTAATTAATTCCTCCACATATTCGCTAGCACTAATTTTATTTATTGCAGCTAGTTCTAATACTGAATACCATGCGGTATCTGTTAAGAGGATACCGCGCTGCTTTTTAGGTTCTTCATGAAGAACTGGTACATTCTTTATTCTTTTCTTGCCTTTTCCTGTTGACATTACATAGAACCAATATGTATACTCTTAGTAACTTAGCAAATAACAAGGAGGTGAGTCAAGCGTGTTGGTTCTAGAGTACAAAGCTAAAGGGAGCAAGACACAATATCAAGCAATTGAGGAGGCTATCAAAACTACTCAGTTTGTTAGAAATAAGTGTATTAGATATTGGATGGACTCTTCTAGAGAAGACAATATCAATAATGCAGCCCTTAGCCGATACTCTACAGTACTACGCGCTGATTTCCCCTTTGTTGCTGTTGCTGCTTTAAACTCAATGGCAGTACAGGCTGCTGCTGAAAGAGCATGGTTTGCTATTTCTCGGTTTTACGACAACTGCAAAAAGAATAAGCCTGGGAGGAAGGGATATCCACGTTTTCAACATGACAACCGTTCTGTTGAGTACAAAACTAGTGGATGGTCACTGCATTCCACTAAGCGTAGAATCACTTTCACTGATAAAAAGGGGATTGGAGAACTTAAGTTAATGGGTAAGTGGGATATCCATACCTATCCTGTTAAGTCCATTAAACGAGTTCGGATTGTCCGCCGCGCGGATGGGTTTTATGTGCAATTTTGCATTGATGTTGAGTGCAAAGAAGATGTTCAGCCAACGGGTCAACAAATTGGCTTGGATTTTGGCTTAGAACATTTCTACACCGATTCAAACGGACATCATGAGCCAAATCCTCGTTTCTTGCGTAAAGCTGAGAAACAAATCAAGCACGCTCAACGCAGAATCTACAAAAAGCAGAAAGGCAAGAACGGTAAAAAGAAGGCTCGAAACCGATACGCACGCAAACACCTGAAGATAAGTAGACAACGTACCGAACACGCCAAATTGAGAGCGCGTCACGTCATCCGGTCTAACGACTTAGTGGTTTACGTAGACGCGTTCGCGCAGCGTGTCCCCTTGGGACTCAGCGGCGTGCCGCAGGCTAAACTTGCAGGTCAAAAATATGGTGCGTAATCACCATTTGGCAAAGAGCATTAATGATGCTGGATGGAGACAATTTCGGTGCTATCTAGAATACTTTGCGACTAAGTATGGGAAAGTGGCACTTGCTGTGGAACCTCACTACACCTCACAGCAGTGTCCAGATTGCGGCACGATGGTCAAAAAGTCTTTGTCAACCAGGACGCACACCTGCAAATGTGGTTGTGTTCTACAACGTGACTACGCCGCCGCAATCAACATACTTCGTAAAGGCAAAGAAAAAATTGCTACCTCAGGGCATGGGGGATCTTGGTTTCTAAACGGAAACCAAGAAACGCGCTTGGGAGTTGGAACCGCTACTCATGTTGGTGAGACCAGTCCTGAAGGAGGGTCTCCCGACCTAGGGAACTGGCGAACCCGAAGGGTGCAAACCTGCTTGAGCAAGTTCCGACGTTGAGCCTAGAATCCCACGGCTTATAGCCGTGGGAGTGTCAAAGTGGGGAACTCCTGCCTCAATTAGTTGAAGCAGCAAAATTAAACAATTCCTGGTCCTCTACCCCGTTTGTCATCGTCCATTGTCAGTTGACCTTCTTGATCCTCATTCACTTCTATGAGTTCTTCAGTACGCTGTGCTTTGTCTTCTGCTGCTTCTTGTCGCGCATCACCCGGTGTTTCGTAGTACATTTCCGGTTCAACAGCGTAGTTATTTAACAAACCTTCTTTGTCAACTGTGTAGCCGTCTGTTGTACGGATACTGTCACCTGGATGGGTCTGGTCATCAGTAATTGCGTTTGCCTCTCTCTGTTCTGTAGGCGTTGTTTTGAAAAGGTCTCCTTCTCTTTCTCGACGAGCAGCAGTTTCGGCAGGTACAATTCCTCTATCGTAATTATCATCTGCAACGCGATCAGATGAATCTACTCCTTGGTTTTTCTTAAATTGCTCATTTGCATTTGTCATAATTTATGTCCTTTTAAAAAATCTCTCAAACTTCTTCAAGATTCAGATTATGCTTTTAAGAATGAAGAATAAACTACCTTAAGAAGTGATTTAACTTAATAGACAAACTATTTTCTCTATCTTGAGATATATTTATAAGAATTTTTTATATTTTTCTAATTCTTAAGGGTATTTACACAATTATTAAAACGGTCAAATAGAAAAATTAACTTCTACTTGACCGCAAATACCCAACTAAGCATTCATGGCAAAACAACAAGCTTTTTGGTTCACTTATTTGACTTAAAGCTGTCTTTTTCGGGTGTTCCTTGCTCACCCTCCGGGTAAGTAGTTCCTATAACGGGGAATTCACCAATATCTCAAATATCCATCACGTAGGATTTTACAAGCGAGGAACACCTTACGATTTCTGGTCTCATTATACAATAAGCGCTCTTCGGATATTTAGAAACTTGCCGCATTTAACTACCAGCGATGTCGTTTGTAATAGACTGAATTTGGGCGACTAATTCTTGCCGAGTTGAAGCTTTAATGAGATAACGAAAAACAAACCAGGTTGTGTAAGCAATTCCAATCAACTCAAAGGTTGGATATACCAGCGGAATATCATTGATTGCATCCAGAACTGCCACAAGTATCTTGAGTGCAAGAATTGCGGCAAAAATTAAGGCTACAGTAATAATCTGCTGATTATATCTAATGAAAAACCTAAGTATGCTATCAGGTAAATTGGCTAAAAATTCTGAGGTTTGTGTACCAATTTGCTGCAATTTTGTATTAGGTTTAGTAGCAGGGGGTAGAAGTGGTTGAGTTCCAATTGCTGAACCTTCTAGTGCTGCTATAGCATTGTTAGAGGTGGTATCGGCGACTTCCGATTGCTGTACGTTGGCTTCCATAGTTTTCCTGTTTTTTTTTACAATAACAACAGTTTGACTACTGGGCTTGATTGCCAGTTCCTTGAGTTTTTGACTGGGCAACTGTTGCTTTATTAACTACAGTTTTAACGCCTTTGATTTGCTTAGCTAAAGGTTCAATCTTAGCTAGCTGATCCTTGTTAGTCACAGTTCCCGATACGGTTACTGCGCCATTCTCTGAAGCCTCAACTGCTAAATGACCGTTGGGGATGTTAGCCTCTAACTTGGAGCGAACTTCACTTGCTAAGTTGTCTGGGTTTCTGTTAGTAGCCTTACCATCATTAAATGCATTATTCCGCTGTTCGCGAGCACGAATGTCTTCATTTAGTTGTCTTCTGCGAAGTTCGCTCTGACCATCTTTGAGAGCAGCTTGCGTAGCCTCTGGAGATGGTGCTTGTGACACTGGAGTTGCTACCGTTTCGGGTGCATCCGCACTAGTTTTTGCAGGTTCTTGACAAGCAGTAGCACCAAAAAGCAAAACGCAAGTCATTAAGAAGGGAGTTAGCTTTTTCATTTTTATCAGTCCTTTGTCAATAGTTATTAGTCATGAATTCATTGTTAGTTTTTTAGTAGTGAGCCGTTAATGTATCCACTATCAGCGACTCACTACTAACTACTAAATAGTTTCGTCGCGACGGTCAACAATGATCACCGCTGGATCGTTTTCGTCATACCCTGACGAGTAATTCGTGGAAGTGGTATGCACAACTGGTGTTTCGTTGGAAGTGGTATGCACAACTGGTATTTCGTTGGGAGTCGTATTCACAACTGGTGTTTGATGACGAACACCTCGGTCATGATCTGGGTGATGAACACCATGTGTGTCGGCGGCGTCAAAGATGTCAAACTCTTGAATTCCGTGGCGTTTGAGAATCGGTTCCGCACGGCGAACTTCATCTTCGGTACCATCAACGATCACCAAGTAGTCGCCTCTGTTGATGCGATCGCTATAAACTTTTGCCCGGTTTTCTGGTATTCCCAAACCAACAAGTCCGCCAGCCAAACCACCAGCCGCCGCACCAATCGCACCACCGGCAAGGGCTGTAGTCAAAGCGGTTGCGACTGCGCCACCTGCAAGTATCGGACCAACTCCAGGAATCGCTAATGCGCCCAGCCCAACTAACAAGCCTCCTAAACCGCCTAATGCACCACCTGTCGCAGCGCCAGCTTTTGCACCTTCGTCGGCTTTGTTACCCTTAGCTGCATCCGGATTGATATTCACTCCAGTACCAGCGATGTTGTGAGTACCGTTTGTGTCTTTGGCTATCAACGATACTTGGCTTAATGGGAAACCTGCATCTCGCAGATCAATCAGTGCTGCTTCTGCATCTCGGCGGTGAGGAAACACACCGATCGCTCGTTTCCTTGTTTGCACAGGTGTACCAACTCCAGAATGAACACCTGAGTGATGAACACCATGTGTATCGGCGGCGTCAAAGATATCAAACTCTTGAATTCCATGACGTTTGAGAATTGCTTCCGCACGGCGAACTTCATCTTCGGTACCATCAACGATCACCAAGTAGTCGCCTCTGTTGATGCGATCGCTATAAACTTTTGCTCGGTTTTCTGGTATTCCCAAACCAACAAGTCCCCCAGCCAAACCACCAGCTGCTGCACCAATCGCACCACCAGCAAGCGCTGTAGCCAAAGCGGTAGCTGCTGCACCACCCGCAATCACAGGACCAACTCCAGGAATGGCTAAAGCGCCCAGCCCAACTAACAAGCCTCCTAAACCGCCTAATGCACCACCTGTCGCTGCGCCAGCTTTTGCACCATCATCGGCTTTATTGCCTTTAGCTGCATCCGGATTGATATTCACTCCAGTACCAGCGATGTTGTGAGTACCGTTTGTGTCTTTGGCTATCAACGATACTTGGCTTAATGGGAAACCTGCATCTCGCAGATCAATCAGTGCTGCTTCTGCATCTCGGCGGTGAGGAAACACACCGATCGCTCGTTTCCTTGTTTGCACAGGTGTACCAACTCCAGAATGAACACCTGAGTGATGAACACCATGTGTATCGGCGGCGTCAAAGATATCAAACTCTTGAATTCCATGACGTTTGAGAATTGCTTCCGCACGGCGAACTTCATCTTCGGTACCATCAACGATCACCAAGTAGTCGCCTCTGTTGATGCGATCGCTATAAACTTTTGCCCGGTTTTCTGGAATTCCCAAACCAACAAGTCCGCCAGCCAAACCACCAGCTGCTGCACCAATCGCACCACCAGCAAGAGTTGTAGCCAAAGCAGTGGCTGCTGCGCCACCCGCAATCACAGGACCCACTCCAGGAATTGCTAAAGCACCAAGCCCAACTAACAAGCCTCCTAAACCGCCTAATGCACCACCTGTTGCAGCGCCTGCTTTTGCACCGTCATCGGCTTTATTGCCCTTAGCTGCATCCGGATTGATATTCACTCCACCTCCGGCGATGTTGTGAGTACCGCCTGCGTCTTTGGCTATCAAGGATACTTGGCTTAATGGGAAACCTGCATTTCGCAGATCCGTCAGCGCTGCTTCTGCATCTCGGCGGTGAGGAAACACACCGATCGCTCGTTTCATTTGCACAGGTGTACCAACTCCCGTATGGGTAGAACTTACTACAGTTGGGTCATAAATCTCCCAATCTTGAATTCCATGTCTACTGAGAATTCCAGCAGCGCGGTGGATATCATCGTCTGTACCGCTGACAACAACTACATAGTCCCCATGATTGAGTCGGTCATTGTAGAAGCGAGCACGAGCATCTGGGAGTCCCAATCTGATGGGGTCAAAGCGATCGCTTACAGTAACTCCTGCAAAGGGTTCCCGGTGGGGGCGCTCCCTGTGAAATAAGGAAATTTGGCTCAAAGGAAAGCCCGCAGTTCGCAAACTGTTAACTGCAGATTCAGCATCACGCAGATGAGGAAAGTAACCAACTGCATGTTTGCTTGCTCCAAAACCTGTCTTAGGAACGCCAGTACCTAAAGCTGTTGGGGGGAGGTAATCCGCTGTTCCAGTTGTAACACCAGGTCGGTTAAAAACTTCAAACTCTTCAATTCCTTGCCGTCTTAAAATCTCTTCTGCTCTGGCAATTTCCGCGTCTGTACCATCTATGATGACTAAATAGTCTCCGCGCTCGACTCGTTCGTTGTAAACTCTGGCTCTTTCTTCAGGAATTCCCAAACCAATCAATGCACCAAGTAAACTCCCAGCAGCAGCACCAATACCGGCTCCAGCAACAGTTGTCGCCAAAGCAGTCGCAGTTGCTCCAGCTAGCATAATTGGACCAATTCCTGGAATCGCTAAAGTGCCAAGACCGACCAACAAGCCTGTCAATCCGCCCAAAACACCGCCGGAAACTGCCCCGACTGTAGCACCCTCATCAGCTTTATTACCAACATTTTCCCGTACCTCAGCACCTGCAATATCATCATTGCGGTCTGCATCCCGCTTAATGACAGATACTCTATCTATTGGAAAGCCGGAATTTCTCAACTCATACAGCGCGTTTTCTGCATCTCGACGATGAGAAAAGACACCGACAGCACGCTTATTATGTACACCTATAACCATGCTTTGTTACCTCAATAGTAAAATTAGTTATTCAGTAATTTTTAGGGAAGCCATTAATCTTATATATACATATTTTGATGAGACTTTACATCAATCTACTGGGGTAACTTTGGCATCTACCGTTAGGATTAGAAAAATTGAATGTTAATTTTAGTGCTTTTTAATTTTCAAAAATGAAACTGTCATGTTATAACTTGATATTTGACTTTTTTTATGCATCGTTATTAATTGAATTATCAACAATTTATTGAGGCAATATATAGCAGTTCTAAATGATTTGTGAAAAAACAAGATACCCGACTTCTTTAAGAAGTCGGGTATCTGAATAAGATGATTTTTTACGAATGTGCGGACGATTGCTATAGATGTTAATTATAAATTTTTATTAAGTAAAAATACTTATTAAAAAATACTTCTATTTTTCACGATAAGGAATTGTTGTCGTTATTAAACCTTGCTACCTTGAAGTGTTAACAATATTTCAATATTTGCTCAGGAATAAAATAAAATGTATTTTGGAGAACTTTAATAAAAATATAGAAAATTTAATATGTTAATTTCATACTTTTGGTAAAGGAGTATATCACTTAAGAAAGTGGAAACCAAAGCCGCTGCTAGCTAAGGTGATATGTAACTAGGTGCAAATAGACATAACTGTTTTGACTAGGTTCAAGGGTGTAGGAGTGTTATGCATTGCGCTTGTACAGGTGTAAGAAAAATTAATTCAAAGGTTCATCTACATTTTTATACCCCCACTAGTTAACGTTATTTGTGCCAGTCTATTGACTTAAGCTAGAGCGAGGAAAAGCTGATGATTCCAAATATTTTAAATCAGTGTTGGTCACAAATTGAATTAGCACCATTGACATTGGCTCAGGCAATTGTCACTCCAGAAGAAGCATCCGTTCTCTTTTCTGGTCCAAAAATTTTTGTGGCATTACTTGCAGGTGTCTTAATGGCATTTGCCTTCCAATTACTATTTACAAATTTCTCAGTTGCCGTAGGAATTTCATCTTTGGGAACTGATTCATATCCGGATAATGACTCAGAAACCTTGGGTGGTACGATTCGTAAAGTTGAAGGCACAGTTGGTTTGTGGGCGCTAGTAACAGCTAGTATTGCATTATTTATCGCTTGTTTTCTAGCGGTGAAACTGAGCTTAATTGAGAGTGCATTTCTAGGGGCGATTATTGGTGTCGTCATTTGGTCTACCTACTTCTCGTTGCTAGTGTGGCTGGGTTCATCTGCGGTAGGTTCCTTAATTGGTACTGTCGTCAGCACTGCTACTTCTGGCTTTCAAGGACTGATGGGTACTGCAACAGGTGCCATTGGTGCTAGTGCTGCGAGAAAACAAGTCGTTTCTACCGCTGAGGAAATTACAGCCGCAGTCCGTCGAGAACTGACCTCAGGTTTGGATGCTGATAGTCTTAGAAATACGCTACAAAGTTCTTTGGCTTCTCTACCATTACCAAAACTGGATTTAAAAGAAATTCGTGGTCAATTTGATAACCTTCTCAAAGATGCAGATTTGAGTTCGATCGCCGATAGTGACTTGCTGAAAAATATTAATCGCCAGACGTTTGTTGATATTATCAGCAGTCGCACAGATTTTTCCAAAGAAGATGTCAATCGCATTGCTGACCAACTTGAAGCCGCTTGGCAACAATCGTTGAGTCGCGAAAATCCCACGGAACAAGTCATTAATTTGCTCAAGTCTGCAACTCCTGAAGAACTAAATTCAGATCAATTAGGTGAACGACTGCAAGAATTGGTGACAGTCGGAGGAGGTAATGGCAAAGAAAGCAATGGCGTGATGAAGCAAGCAATTAGATATGGCTTGAGCGCCGTTGCGCCAGCAGTGCTAAACAGGGTAAATTTGTCGGATGTCGATTTTGAAAAACTGACAGGTCAACTGCAAAAGCTACAAGGTAAAGTTCAGCAAGTAGACATCGATAAAATTACAGAACAACTGCAAAATCTCAGAGAGCAAACAATTGACACAGTAGCCCAAACAATTCCGGCGCAAGGCGATGATAATACTATCAAGGCAGATGTAGAAGATTACATCCAGAATTCTTTCCCTTGGCATTTGAACCGCATCACGCTCAAAGATGAATTCAAAGATGTCATCTACGATCCAAATGCAAACCCCGCCACCGTTAGACGGGAATTGGAAGAACTCAACCAAGAGTATTTTGGTCAATTGCTAACGCAACGGGGTGACATCAGTGAAGCGAGGGTCAAAGAAATTGCTTCTCAACTTGAGAGTGTGCGTACCGAAGTTTTAGAAACTGTGCAGCAAGCGGAAGCACGAGAAAAATCACAAAACCTCCGCAGTCGCGTTGAAAATTATCTGCGTTCAACTGGGAAAGAAGAACTCAACCCTGAAGCTATTGAGCAAGAGTTTGCTAAGCTGGTAGATGATCCAGAGGCTGGTTTTGAAGATTTAACGCAGCGCTTTAAGGTATTTGACCGCGATACCTTTGTACAGTTGCTGCAGCAGCGTGAAGATATCAGCGAAGAGGAAGCTAATAATATTGTTAGTCAAGTCGAACACGCTCGCGACAATGTTTTAAATCGAGCCAGAGAACTGCAAGAACAAGCAACAGCAAAAGCTGATGAACTGCGCCAAAGAGTAGAAGAATATCTGCGCAATACCAATAAAGAAGAACTCAATCCTGAAGGTATCAAGCGTGATTTTAGACTTCTGCTAGAAGAACCGGAAGTAGGAATTCGCCTGTTGCGTACTCGCCTATCGCAATTTGACCGCGATACGTTAGTCAAATTACTCTCTGGGCGTCAAGATTTGAGCGAGGAGCAAGTCAACCAAATTATCGACCAGTTGGAAGCGGTACGCGATAACGTCTTGCAAGCACCGCGAAAAGTAGCGGATACAGCAAAAGAGCAATACGAGCAAACTATCAGTGCGATCGCTGAATATCTGCGTAATACCAACCTGGAAGAACTCAACCCAGAAGGTATCCAGCAAGATTTGGCAAAATTACTCGATAACCCCAAGGAGGGTGCTTTAGCACTACGCGATCGCCTCTCGGGTGTAGATCGCGAAACTTTGGTTAAACTGTTGAGTCAACGAGGAGATTTGAGCGAAGAGCAAGTTAACAAAATCATTGATCAGGTACAAGAAGCAATTCGTAGTATAGTAGGAGCGCCAAGACGCTTGGCAAACCGCGCTACAAAACAAGTTCTGGACTTTGAAGCAAATCTGGAAGATTACCTGCGTAACACCAATAAAGAAGAACTCAATCCAGAAAGTATCAAGCGCGATTTGCAATTGCTGCTCCAAGATCCACGCGCCGGAATTGGAAGTTTAGGCGATCGCATCTCGAAATTCGACCGTTCTACACTTGTCGCTTTGCTATCTCAACGTGAGGATATCTCAGAAGAAGAGGCAAATCGGATTGTAGACCAAATTGAATCTGCTCGCCACTCGATAGTTGAACAATTCCAGCAGATTCAGCAAAGAGTGACATCAGTCATCGATGGGGTTTTTGCCAGAATTCGCAATTATCTCAACTCGCTGAATCGTCCAGAACTCAACTATGAAGCCATTCAGCAAGACTTTGCTAAAGTGTTTGACGATCCACAAGCAGGATTTGAAGCGTTGCGCGATCGCCTCAGTCAATTCGATCGTGGTACTCTAGTTGCTCTCTTGAGTTCGCGTGAGGATATTTCTGAGGAAGATGCAAACCGCATCGTCAACCAAATCGAAGCAGCGCGGGATAGCGTGCTGCATCGTGCTGAACGCATCCAGCAAGAAGTTCAAAAACGCCTCTCTGCTGTCCAGGAACAAGCGAAAAAGCAAGGTATTGAAGCCAAAAAAGCCGTTGCAGGTGCTGCTTGGTGGCTATTTGGGACTGCGTTGACTTCGCTTGCTGCAAGTGCGATCGGGGGAGCAGTAGCTGTCGCGGGGATCAATTTCCTGGGGTGATAAGAAACCCCGTTTTTTCAAAGGTGGACACCAACCTCTGCCGCAATTTATAGGAATCTGGCAAAAATCCAGATTTAGTATTTAGAACCACCGATAAACACAGATGGACACAGATAAATCATCTGTGTTTATCTGTGTCCATCTGTGGTTTATTTTTATAAAATTGACTTTTACAAGAAGTTTATTTACAGTGGTTTCCTGTAAGGTGGGCATTGCTCACCAATATCTCAAATGTCCATTACATAGGCTTTTATGAGCAATGCTACCCAAAGATTTGTGGTCTAATCATAGAATAAGTGTTGTAATAAGCAAAACTCGAAATCCCAACTACTGAGGCAGCACAAATGTATCAGTCCAAGCGCCAAACTTTACTTTTCACGCTCTCTGCTGTACTAACTGGAGCAACGCTTTTGGCTGGAGTTGGAATTTACATGGCGCTCAAAACTGTACAAACACCAGTTGCAGCACCAAACCAGCAAGCACCAAACCAAACAGTAAACGCGCCAGACATTACAGAAGTCCCTGTAGATACATTAGTTGCGCCACCAGAAGACACAGCAGTCGTACCAATTCAAGAACAGCAAGAACCTGGAAAAAACCTCGGTGGCGTTAATTGGAAAGGAAAGGACTTACGGGGAATGAAGCTGCGTAACGCCAATTTAGGCGGTGCGAATCTTGCCAATACTGACTTGAGCGGTGTTGATTTAAGCGGCGCTATCCTCAGTGGTGCAAATCTGAAAAATGCTAATTTGAGTGGTGTTAATTTGAGCAATGCTAATCTGGGTGGTGCAAATCTGAAAAATGCTAATATCAACAATGCTAATCTAACTAGTGCCGACTTAAGGGGTGCCAATCTTGATGATGCTAACCTTGAGGGAGCGATTTTGAGAAGTACTGTTCTAGAAGGTGCAAACCTCAATGGCGCAATTATGCCCAAGGGAGTTGATTTTAGGTAGCTAAAGCGCACGGAAGCTGTATATGTGATGAGCGTCACCAAAAAGCTAGATGAAAGTCACTTTCCCCAAATTCGTTTATCTCTTAGCTTGGGAGTACAGATAAATCATATTTATACCGAGATTATAAATACTGATTAATGACTAGGCGGTTGTGGGGGAATGACCTATGCTGGAAAAACTATTATTAGCTGCTACTCTAACATTTACCTTAAGCTTATTTACAGAACTCAACTGGTTTTCCTCAGCCCATACAGCTAGAGAAAACACCACGCAAACCTTGCCTACTTTCACATTAACTCAACAGCATAACTGAATCATACCTCATAACGGTACGCATACGGCTAAAAAATAAAAAAAATATAAACTTATATTTTTGTGTACTCAAACGTTGAGTTTTCAGGGCAAGATATTGCGACACCAATTATGAAAAGCCAAATTTTCGCCACAGCCGCATTTTTAACTCTGATCAGCCTGAACCAGACTGCACAAGCCGCAAATCCTCAACACATCAGACAGTTACTGGCAAGCAAACAATGTCAAAATTGTGACTTAACTGGGGCTGGTTTGGTGATGGCTGATTTATTAGGAGCCGATTTAAGCGGAGCCAATCTTGCAGGTGCTAACCTCAGCCGCGCCAACTTAAGTGGCGCAGATTTGAGGGGTGCAAACTTGAGCGGTACTGGTTTATTTGGTGCTAACCTCAGCGGTGCTAATCTCAATCAGGCAAATCTGGAGGGTGCTGATTTGAGAAATACCTATTTAGTTAACGCTCAATTGAATGGTGCGACTCTCAATGGTGTTAACTTGCAAGGAGCAATAGGTATACCATCGCAAATTGCTACACATGAAGAATTTTATGCTTGGGGTGTTGCTGAAGCACAAAAAGGCAACCAACAGCAAGCAATTGATTATTTCAATCAAGCTATTGTCATCAAACCTGATTATGCAGGTGCTTACTTAGCTCGTGGTGTCGCTCGTTACCAAATATTTGACCGACAAGGTGCATTCCAAGACGCCCAAGTTGCTGAAAAACTGTTTACATCCCAAAGCAATAGCAGTGGAATGCAAACAGCACAGGCTTTTATCAAAGAACTGCAAACACCCTACGAAACGACGGTAAAACCTGCCAAACCTGATTTGATTGATTTTGTCGGTAGTGTTGGCTCTTTGTTGCTTCAGTTTTTACCGTTTTAGAGTTTCAAACCCTGATTTCTACGCTGAAATCAGGGTTTTTCATTGATAAGAAATTGAAATCAGTAGAGAGAAGGTGACAAAATTTAACGCAGTGGGAAGGATTGTGGGGGTGTGGTGGCAAAATGAGGATATGGTCAACCAGTGAGGTGCAATCCTGTTACGCTTTATTGCGTTTGTTTAAGTGCATAAGTCAATTTTGATTTCATCTATATCTATATAAAGAAGTAAAAGCTGTGCTTCGGCTCAAATTTTTCTGCGACTATATTTTATTAACGCGAGTCAAAGTGTAAGCTGGCATCAGCACACAGTGGTTTTTTATGAATAACAGCCCACGTGTCAAAACTATTTTGATTCTGGCAGCCAATCCTACAAGCACCTCAAGGTTGCGATTGGACGAAGAGGTGCGGGAAATTGATGAAGGATTGCGACGAGCCAATAAGCGTGAGCAGTTCAAGTTAGAGCAGAAGTGGGCAGTACGTAAGCGTGATTTTTATCGAGCTATCTTAGATTATCAGCCGCAGATTGTTCACTTCAGCGGACATGGTGCGGGAGAAGATGGGATTGTCTTGGAAGATGAAACCGAGCAGTTAGCTTTTGTCAAAGCAGATGCATTGGCAAGTATGTTCAAGCTATTTGCCACAAAGGGAGTTGAGTGCGTACTTCTCAATGCTTGCTACAGTGAGGTGCAAGCACAAGCGATTAGCCAATACGTCAATTACGTGATTGGCATGAATCGGGCGGTAGGGGATAAAGCAGCTGTAGCATTTTCAGTGGCATTTTATGATGCAATAGCCGCTGGAGAGCAGATGGAGTTTGCTTATGAATTAGGCTGCTCTCAAATGGTCAGTTTTTTAGAGCAGCAAACTCCGGTTCTTTTGAAAAAAGACCTTCTTAGTATAATTCCCATCCAGCCATCCGTAGACATTCTTCCTCCCAATCCCTATCAAGGATTAGCTGCATTTGCGGAAGTTGATGCAGCATTCTTTTTTGGACGAGAAACGTTTGTTAATGGTTTGGTCGAAGCGGTTAACAAACAGCCCTTAGTCGCAGTGATTGGTCCTAGTGGCAGTGGGAAATCTTCTGTAGTGTATGCGGGGCTGATTCCTCAGTTACGCATGAAAGGAAACTGGCTGATTGAATCGTTCCGTCCTGGGAACCAACCATTTTATCAGCTAGCTTCTGCTTTAGTGCGTCAATTAGAACCCGAGGCTGGGGAAACAGCACAACTGCGAGAGGCAGTGGGATTAGCAGCAGATATGCAGCAGGGGAAAATCACTTTACCTACGGTGATGTCTCGGCTTGTAGAACGCCACTCTGGGAAACGTTTGTTGCTGTTTGCAGACCAGTTTGAAGAGCTTTACACCCTCTGCCAGGATAAGGAAGAGATTAAGCGCTTTGCTGACTTCTTGTTAGAAGCAATTGATCAGAACAACTTAACATTGGTTTTCACTTTACGGGCTGATTTCTATGGTTTTGTCCTTGGCTATCGTCCTGTCCGGGATGTATTGCAACAGTTTACACCTCAGCTACTGAGTTCAATGAACCGGGAGGAACTGCAAAGAGCAATTGAGCAACCAGCCCAAAAGCTGGAAGTGCAATTAGAAGCACAATTGACACAACGGATATTAGATGATGTTGGCACTGAACCTGGTAATTTACCATTGCTAGAATTTGCCCTCACCCGACTGTGGTCATTGCAGCAAAGGCGCTTATTAACTCACCAAGCTTATGATGAGATTGGAGGTGTAAAAAAAGCTTTAGCCAATCACGCCGAGCAAATTTATCAACAACTCAACCCAACACAGCAAAAACAAGCACAGCGGATTTTTGTGCAATTAGTGCGTCCAGGGGAAGGAACAGAGGATACTCGCCGGATCGCAACCCGTGCAGAAGTTGGAGATGAGAACTGGGGATTGGTAAGTTATTTAGCAGGATACACAGCCCGTTTGGTCGTAACCGGACGCAATGATAAGTCCGGGGAAGATACGGTGGAGGTTGTCCATGAAGCCCTGATCCGCGAATGGCTGACTTTGCGAGAGTGGATGAATGCCAACCGTCAGTTTCGCGTTTGGCAGGAACGGTTAAAGGTGGCAATGCTTGAATGGAAGAATAGCAACCATGACTTAGGGGCATTGCTGCGAGGTGTGCCGTTGGGTGTGGCAGAAGATTGGTTGCACAAGCGTGCTGAGGAAATGACTCAACAGGAGCGAGATTTTATTGGTGCTAGCGTCCAACAGCGAGATAGGGAGCAGGAGGAACAGGAGCGCAGACGGCGACGTAGCAGAAATGCGCTAATCGCTGGTTTAGTTGGTGCTTTGAGTCTATCTGGATTTGCTTTTTGGCAATGGCAGCAGGCAGAAAAAACTCAGTTAGCGCAGAGTGAAGCTATCGGTCGGTATTCAGATGCACTCTTTAATCAAAATCGAGATTTTGATGCCCTAATAGAAAGTTTACGAGTAGGAGTTGCGCTACACAAGCGAAAAGCTAATATACCCATAGTTGAAGCTGCATTGCGACAAGCAGTTTATAGGGTAACAGAGCACAATCGCTTAGAAGGTCATACCGATGTAGTCACTAGCATAGCTTTCAGCCCGGATGGCAAGACGATTGCCACTGCTAGTGTTGACAAGACGGTACGCTTGTGGAATCTCAACGGGCAACCACTCAAAACCCTCAATGGCCATACCGAACCTGTCATGAGCGTAGCTTTCAGCCCGGATGGCAAGACGATTGCCACTGCTAGTGCTGACAAGACGGTACGCTTGTGGAATCTCAACGGGCAACCACTCCACACCCTCAATAGCCATACCGAACCTGTCATGAGCATAGCTTTCAGCCCGGATGGCAAGACAATTGCTTCTGGTAGTTATGACAAGACGGTACGCTTGTGGAATGTCAATGGGCAACCACTCAAAACCTTTAAAGGTCATACCGATATAGTCTGGAGCGTAGGTTTCAGCCCGGATGGCAAGACAATTGCCTCTGCTAGTGCTGACAAGACGGTACGCTTGTGGAATGTCAACGGGCAACCACTCCACACCCTCAATGGTCATACCTCTGTAGTCACAAGCGTAGCTTTCAGCCGGGATGGCAAGACGATTGCCTCTGGTAGTTCTGACAATACAGTACGCTTGTGGAATGTCAACGGGCAACCACTCCACACCCTTAATGGTCATACCTCAGGACTTACAAACGTAGTATTTAGCCCGAATGGCAAGATGGTTGCCTCAGCAGTCACAAGCGTAGCATTTAGCCCGAACGGCAAGACTATTGCCTCTGCTAGTTTAGACAAGACGGTACGCTTGTGGAATGTCAACGGGCAACCACTGCAAACCCTCAAAGGTCATACTTCAGCAGTCAGAAGCGTAGCATTTAGCCCGGATGGCAAGACCATTGCCTCTGGTAGTTATGACAAGACGGTACGCTTGTGGAATCTCAATGGACAACCGCTGCAAACCCCTAATGGTCATACTTCAGCAGTCAGAAGCGTAGCTTTCAGCCCGGATGGCAAGACGATTGCCTCTGGTAGTTCTGACAAGACGGTACGCTTGTGGAATCTCAATGGACAACCGCTGCAAACCCTTAATGGTCATACTTCAGCAGTCAGAAGCGTAGCTTTCAGCCCGGATGGCAAGACAATTGCCTCTGGTAGTGATGACTATACAGTACGGTTGTGGAATCTCAATGGACAACCACTGCAAACCCTTCCTTCGGAACGCGAAGCGAACAATGGTCATACCGGACCTGTCACAAGCATAGCTTTCAGCCCGGATGGCAAGACCATTGCCTCTGGTAGTGATGACTATACAGTATGGTTGTGGAATCTCAACGGGCAACCACTCCAAACCCTCAAAGGTCATACCGAAGAAGTCAGTGAAGTAGCTTTCAGCCCGGATGGCAAGACAATTGCCTCTGGTAGTCATGACAAGACGGTACGCTTGTGGAATCTCAATGGACAACCACTGCAAACCCTTCCTTCGGAACGCGAAGCGAACAATGGTCATACCGGACCTGTCACAAGCATAGCTTTCAGCCCGGATGGCAAGACCATTGCCACTGCTAGTGCTGACAATACAGTACGCTTGTGGAATCTCAACGGGCAACCACTCCAAACCCTCAATGGCCATACCGAACCTGTCATGAGCGTAGCTTTCACCCGGGATGGCAAGACCATTGCCTCTGGTAGTTCTGACAATACAGTACGCTTGTGGAATCTCAATGGGCAACCACTCCAAACCCTTAATGGTCATACCAAAACAGTCAGTAGCGTAGCATTCAGCCCGGATGGCAAGACCATTGCTTCTGGTAGTTATGACAACACAGTACGCTTGTGGGATTTGAATTTAGATAACCTACTGGTACAAGGTTGCACTTGGTTGCATGACTATCTAAATAACCCTAGTGTTAACCTAAGTAACGATGACCGTCACCTTTGCGATGGCATCAGCACTCGCAGGTAAATTCGTTAATTTAGCAGATACCACGCGAATTAGGAAGGGCTAAAACCCAATGACTGAAACAGCCCTTTTTCTTTGCTCCGGGGTCACTTCCAAATACCGCTGCAAAGTTCCCAAGTCGTTGTGACCGCTGATTTCCTGAATATGCCGTAACGGAATGCCAGCGCTACACATCTGAGTTAATGCCGTCCGTCTGAAGCTGTGAGTGAATAGTGGTATTTTATTGACAACTCACAACTCACAACTCATGGCTATCTCGAAGGAATTATGGGAAGCAAATCAAGATATAGCACAAGCTTGTCTTGAGCATCCTTTTGTCCAAGGTATAGGTGACGGTACTCTCAAACAGCAAAAATTTGCCTATTATGTTGGGCAAGATGCTTTTTTCTTGGAAGCCTTTGCCCGTGCTTACAGTATAGCTGCAGCGAAAGCACCAGATTTCTCTGTATTTACAACCTTTCACTCGTTGGCTGATGGAGTTTTACAAGAACTGAAGCTACATGAAGGTTATGCAGCAAAGTGGGGAGTCAGTTTGCATTCTGTAGAACCTGGAGTCACAACCCGTCGTTATACCGACTTTTTGTTGGCAACTGCTTGGGGTGGAGATGTGGGTTTAACTGCTGCGGCTATGTCCCCTTGTATGCGTCTGTATGCCTTTTTGGGTGAACAGTTGGCTCGAAATGGGATTCCCAATCATCAGTATGCGGATTGGATTCGGACTTACAGTGGCGCAGATTTTCAACCACTAACGCAACAATTAGAAGATTTGGTTGACGGTTACACTAGTAGTACGGCGTTGGTACACTCAACTTATCGCTATCCCATGCTATGTGAGCGAGACTTTTTTCAGGCTGCATGGGAATATTAACAGCGCCTTTCAAATGATTAGACCACAAATCTTTGGGTGGGCATTGCCTTTAAAAGCTTGCGTGATGAGCATTTGAGATATTATTGGTGAGCAATGCCCACCTTACAGGAAAGCGCTGTATAAGCACTTATAAGCACAACCTGTGTGTGTTTTCTTCAGTAGCTCATACATAAAAACTTTTCAACGATATTATTGCATTATGAACGCGAGTTATCTTATTCGTCGCTTAAAGACCGGTCTGCACAACAAATGGTGGTTGCTTAATTACAAATTGCGATCGCTTGGGATTAAACTACAGTTTTATTGGCTTTTGTATGCAGGTAGTAAAAGGTTAGATTTGAGCCAGAAATCGGCACTTGTGTTTGCTCCTCATCAAGATGATGAAACGTTGGGCTGTGGTGGAATCATTGCCCTTAAGCGAGAACAAGCTGTACCTGTTAACGTTGTTTTTGTCACGGATGGAGGGGGTTCTCATAAAGGTAATAGCAAGATAACCCGTGAGGACATTGTTCAAATTCGCAAACAAGAAGCACTGACAGCTTTGAACATTTTAGGCGTTGAGTCAAAAGATGTTCACTTTCTCAATAAATGCGATGGCGCACTGCATAAAATGACGGAAGCTGAACAACAGCAAACTATTGAAGAAATGGCACAATTGCTGGGTGATTTCCAGCCGCAAGAGGTGTACGTCACTCACAGCAAGGATCGAAGTCCAGATCATGAGACGACTTATCAACTTGTGACGAAGGCGATCGCCCTCGCTGGAATTAAGGTAGATTTGTGGCAGTATGCTATCTGGTTGCTTTGGGAGTCTTTAGTGTTTCGCGATCTCAAGCTGGAGGAATTGACAGGAGCATATCAATTAGGTATACACAAGGTGCAATCCAAGAAGGAGCAAGCAATTAAAACTTATCGTTCCCAATATTTACCTATAGATGCTGAATCCACTGACACAGTGCTTCCAGCGAATTTCCTTTGGCGGTTTTTCTTACCTCATGAGGTTTTTTTCAAAACAGATTGATGATTGTAATGTAAATGAAGAAACAACTATGAGTAACCAAGAAAAGAAAGTCTGTTTCTGTACTTTAGCGTTAGGTAACAAATATCGCGCTCTTGCTTCACTTCTAGCAAAAGATATAGATAAATATGCACCTCACACTTCTTTTGTGATTTTAACTGATAATCCTAACGAATTTAGTAACTTCTCGCAAGTTTTAGCATTTAAGCATCAACAGCATGGAGTGAAGTGTTACCACGATAAAAGATTTGTCATCGCTCAAGCTCTATCGTTGTTTGATTCATGTATCTTCCTTGATGCAGATATGCGAATATTAGCACCAGTGTCAGAAGATATACAATGGCTTAACGAACCAGGAATAACAGCAAGAGCTTGTTTCAATCTGCCGATAAAATTTGCCAAAGTTATTGCAGGGACTGCTGAAGCAAAATATTGTAGAGAATTTAAAATCGTTAAATCAGCCATACAAAAATTAAATCTGGATGCAGAATGGAAAAATATTCAATTTGTGCAAGAGTATTTATTTGCTATCACTAAAGACTCTGGTAAAGAAATCCAATTCTTGCGCCTATGGGAGATGCTTGCCAACTATTTTGAACGAAATGGACTTTACGACGGAGAAGGCAACGCAATAGGTTTAGCTGCGTATCAAGCTGGTTTTCCTATTAGATGGGGGCAAATGCCAAGTCTTTCATTTTTCAATGAAAAAATCGAGAGATTTAAAATTCAAAAGGGTCAGTCAAGCATGGATGAAATGTCGATCTATTTTGAAGAACACGCAAGAATTGCATATCCCAAACGCTCTATTTTGGAAAAAGTTGTCTCTAAAATCGGTGAAAATATCAAGTTTTTTTACAGGTTATTACGATTAAAGATTGTGACTAATTCATTGACCTATGAGTAAAATCTAGCAGTCATAAATCAATACGGTTCAGATAAGATCAGAACTCTTATCAAGAACACAATGTAGAGACGCGCCATGGCGCGTCTCTACACCACGTTATTTTTTACACATTAACCTTAACTGAACCGTATTGAGTCATAAATGATTTGTAAAAAAACAAGATCCCCTACTTCTTTAAGAAGTCGGGGATCTGAAAAACTCAATTTATGCGTTTCGCACAGGCACTTTCACATAAATGTGCGTTCGTATTGCTATAAATCTTTCTACTTGCCCGTAAGCCAATCTGACTTTTCACGTCATGTGGAAAAGTCCACAAAAAATCTAATCACAAATGTACAGACGCGCCATGGCGCGTCTCTACAACCCAAAATTCTTGCGTCTCTCTCAGTAATAAAAGCTGCTCCTCTTCCCAAACCTTTTAGGGTAGGGTTAGGGAGAGGTGGAGAGAGATTTAGAGACAGGTTTTCCAGATACCGTGAAAAGTAAGGTAAGCCAATGACGGGTTAAGAAAATGAGTTTTGTTATCATCAAAACAGTTTTGAACAATGAGTGCTGAGTGTTGTAACAGTCAGCACTATATACAACTTAAGTTTGTGGTAGTGCTTACGCCTTAACAAACTATCATTGATGACTTGTTCATTAATGACTGAGTTTGGATTGCCATAATGATAATTTGTTTAAAGATAATGACATAATTTGTCATAAGGTGGCATGGTAACACTATCAACTTATTAAAGTCTGTTCTCTGAGAGACATTACAAGAGGAGTTATTAAATAGGGCAATGAACCAACAGGTGTTGTTAACTAGTGCAATGAACGTGGATGATTTTTTGAAACGCTATCAGGCAGGACAAAGAAATTTCAAGGGCGTAAACCTTATAGGTAGTTACCTAAATGGAGTTAATCTCAGTGGAGCAACTTTAAAAGGAGCTTCCCTGAGTGAAGTTGATTTGAGTAAAGCAAACTTGGTTGGGGTGGACTTGACAGAAGCATCTTTAGTGAGAGCTAACCTGACAGGAGCCAACCTGACAGGAGCCAATCTTAGTGGGGCAAATCTTTTTGAAGCAAAGCTCACAGGAGCCATACTTGATGGGGCAGAACTGAAAATGGCAGACTTGATAGACGCAGATTTTACTGCTGCAAATCTACAGGGAGCTAATCTGTATGGGGCATACATGATGGGTACTCTGTTGCAGGGCGCAATTATGCCAGATGGTACAATCAACGGTTAGCTACGGTAGCTGCACTGTTTGTGCCAATACATGAAAATGAGCTGTAGAGTATCTGGTATTTTGAGATAATCACAGAGCAAATGTGCCAAAAGAGAGATGACGGCACAAGGAAATTATCAAAATGTCAGAGAATTTAAGAAGCCAAGTTGTAACACAAGGAGTGCAGCGATCGCCTAACCGGGCAATGCTGCGTGCTGTTGGTTTTAGAGATGAGGATTTCACTAAGGCAATTGTTGGTATTGCCAATGGTTACAGTACTATTACCCCCTGCAATATGGGGATCAATAAACTGGCGCAAAGAGCAGAAATTGGCATCAGAAATGCTGGGGGAATGCCGCAAATGTTCGGCACAATTACTATTAGCGACGGCATTTCCATGGGAACCGAAGGGATGAAATATTCCTTGGTCTCGCGCGAAGTCATTGCTGACTCAATAGAAACCGCCTGCACTGGGCAAAGTATGGACGGTGTTCTTGCTATTGGCGGTTGTGATAAGAATATGCCAGGGGCGTTGATTGCCATTGCTCGGATGAACATCCCCGCTATCTTTGTTTACGGCGGTACAATTAAACCCGGAAACTACAACGGACGCGACTTAACTGTTGTCAGTTCTTTTGAAGCTGTCGGTCAATACAGTGCTGGGAAAATAGACGAAAATGAACTTCTAGAAGTCGAGCGTCATGCTTGCCCAGGCGCTGGTTCCTGCGGTGGGATGTACACAGCAAACACGATGTCTAGTGCTATTGAAGCAATGGGAATGAGTTTACCTTATTCCTCGACAATGGCAGCAGAAGATGAAGAAAAAGCCGAAAGTACTGAAAAATCTGCCTTTTTCTTGCTGGAAGCCATTCGCCAACAAATCTTGCCCAGCCAAATTATCACTCGCAAATCCCTAGAAAATGCTATTTCTGTGATCATGGCGGTGGGTGGTTCGACAAATGCAGTGCTGCATCTACTGGCGATCGCCCATACCGCTGGTATAGAACTTACCCTGAACGACTTTGAAACCATCCGCGCCCGCGTTCCCGTTTTGTGCGATTTAAAACCCAGCGGTCGGTATGTAGCCACAGACTTGCACAAAGCTGGCGGCATTCCTCAAGTCATGAAAATGCTACTGGTACATAATTTATTACACGACGACTGCCTAACCATCACCGGGCAAACAGTAGCCGAAGTGTTAGCTGATGTCCCAGAAGAACCATCAGCAAATCAAGATGTCATTCGTCCTTGGAATAACCCGCTGTATCAACAAGGACACTTAGCCATCCTTAGAGGTAACTTGGCGGCAGAGGGGGCTGTCGCTAAAATTACTGGGATAAAAATACCCAAAATCACTGGTCCAGCACGGGTTTTTGAAGCTGAGGAAGCCTGCTTAGATGCAATTCTGGCAAAGAAAATTTACCCAGGGGATGTCATCGTCATCCGGTACGAAGGACCAAAAGGTGGTCCTGGTATGCGAGAAATGCTAGCTCCCACTTCGGCAATTATTGGTGCTGGTTTGGGTGATTGTGTGGGACTGATTACCGATGGGCGCTTTTCAGGCGGTACTTACGGCATGGTAGTGGGTCACGTTGCACCAGAAGCCGCAGTTGGCGGTGCGATCGCCCTAGTCGAAGAAGGCGATACGATCACGATTGATGCCCATGCTCGTTCACTGCATTTAGATATATCTGATGAAGAGTTAGCCAGTCGTCGTGCCAATTGGCAACCACGTCCACCCCGTTATACTACGGGTGTGCTAGCAAAATATAGCAAGTTGGTATCTTCTAGCAGTCTTGGTGCAGTAACGGATTTGGATTTATTTTAATTAATAAATCTCGCGCAAAGACGCAAAGGCGCAAAGTACGCCTGAGCGTCTTTTAACTGTAGCGGCTTGCAAACAAAAGGCACTCAACCTCACTTAATTAAAGCTCCTAGCTTTCTCTATCATTGGAAGAATCTTGTTGGTTTCGACTTGAGTGCGTAGGATTTTTAGGTGGCGGACTAGAACCAGGGAGTAGCTGTTTGATTTTTTTCTGAACTAGCTGCGCTATGGTCGCAATTAACGGCGCTATGGCATTCCGAATTAGCGGCGCTATGGCATTTATGCATGCAGACAGTACAATCCCAGCTAGGTAATCATTTCCCGTCACGCTATTGGGACATGAGTCATTACGTTGTTCAGTCACTTGCTAAATCCCCTATTTATAAAAGGACGAAAATGCGATGCTGGGTGAGCGTTTTGTTCCTTCGTTGCTGAATAGTGCACTCCAGCAAGTCGCTGACTTAACCTTTTGTCTGCATGCGCCACTTTTTGTAGCCAAGTACAGGCATGAGCATTGCCAACAACAAAAGAGGCGTTAACGTCGATGGCTCCGGTATCGGCTGCACACCACCAGGAGGAGTCACACCACCAGGAGGAGTCACACCACCAGGAGGAGTCACACC
>NZ_CAWUDP010000061.1:0-69259 GCF_963920835.1 Scytonema sp. PCC 10023 | reverse complement strand
GCCATGGAGCATGTTCTACACCTGGCGTCCTAACCGCCCTGGCGCCTGCTATATTTCCAATTATGGGTAGCTTTGGGTAGGTGTTATGTAACGGAACTACTTTTCCAGTGTCTAATGAATCCTGGGTGGTAACACAGATAGACAAAGTTAAACCCCCATGTCAAAGTGAAGGGGGTTTGATAAGGATTGAGCTAAACAGCATAGATGTGGTAATCAGTTTTAACTACCTACGCCCTCAACCCCAGCAATAAATTGCGGGCTTGCGGGCTTGGATAGTCGGTTAATCTACAGAAGCTGCAATTTCCACTGTTGAAAAGGACGGTTCTTCAGGCTTGAAGCCTATGATATTCCGCATCAGTTCCACAACAGACACACTGCGCGGTTCTTGCACAAATACCAAGGGTAACAGAGCAAGCAATCGTAAAATAGCTGAAAGAGCAAATAATCCTGTTAAGCCAGCAATAATATCTAACCCAGCTATGTAGCCGCCAGCTGCTGAACCCAAACCACCACACGTTCCAGCAACAGCAGCGGCGATCGCATAATATTGAGAAGGACGAGTTGCTGATGCTATGGACATTTGAATATTGGTGATGCACAAGTCAATCGCTGCCGCAAAACCGCCACAGACTAAGTGTATGAGCGGTAGCCATACCCATACAGAAACTGAATCAGAGCCAACAAAGAGCCAGAATAAAGGTGTGAGTGCTACCAGAATGCCGACTAACAACAGCAAGGGACGATTTCCAATCCTATCAGCTAACCTTCCCCAGACCACTAGCATGACTAAGTTCGCTCCAGCTACTAAACTGGTGTAGAGTGTGACTGTGCTGACATCCAAAGCCAAATTTTCCATCATGTAAAGATTGAAAAATGGCGCGCTCAGGTTGAACGCAAACATCCACAATCCCAAATAAAGCAGAAACTTTAAGAAATTGATGTCTTGAAAAATATTGAGTTTTTCAGGTTGGTTACGAGTTGTTTTCTGTTGTTGGGGCTTTGCTTTGCTATGTTCGATTATTTGTGGATTGACATCCGTCATCCAAAACTGACACGCCAAACTCAACAGCCCAATGACAACTCCTAATAACAACAGCACACCGTAACCTTGGATTGATCCACCAGGCCAAGCCGAGATGGCAAAACCGAGAAGTGGCACACAAACAAGATTAGTCAAACTCGCGGCACTATTGCGAATTCCAAAATACCGACCTCGTAAGCGTTGGGGAACCAAAGCAGCCATCCAGCTAAACCAGGCACAACTCCCTAAAGCTCCTAAGATATTGCTGATTAGGATGATTGCCAACGTCCAAGTGACAAGTTCGTGTGAAGCAGTATTAGACCAGCCCAACCACGCAATGCCCCCGACTAAAATCAGCCACAGTAGTCTCGAAGGTGCAAAAATTGCTAAAATGTACCAATGGCGACTTTTCATACTGTCGGCAATATACGCTCCCAGTGGTTGAAGAAAATTTACCAGCATGGGAATTGACGACAGCAAACCAATTTCAACTGGGGTAGCACCTAGCTGGAGTAAGAAGTTAATCAGCAATACGCCGCTGGTGATGTTGGAAAAAATAGTCGCTAAAACACCATCAATAGTAGATGCCTTCAGGCTTGTCCTCGTGGCTTGCTTAGAAATTTTGGGCGGTGCGTCAGTCTTGATGATTGGTGTAGATGCAGCCTGGGGTTCTAATACTTCTAAAACTGGGGAAGATAAGGTGTTCACTATAGTAAGATTAAGGTATTAAGTTGGACAAGCAAGTACTGAAAGACCAGTGTTAGTGGTCGTAACCTGAGAATAATCTGGCTCTTAAGATTTACATAAGAGTCAGCGGAATGATAGATTTATCAATCTCTGGAAACAAAATAAAAGATAAAATTCCATCCAATAATGAGATGCAGACCGTAGCTATTTACGGCTACTTAAGCTGTAGGAAGTCTTGAGCAACGAAGACACAACAACATACAAAAGTATGTTGTTTACTCAGTAGATACAGCCTTATGACTTCATGCAGCGTTGCTGAAGTATTGGCTGAAAAACCTACAGGGTACCAAACTATGTTTTCCCTCTGGTGCTTGCTTCAAACAGCATTAGATGGAATTGTCAAAAAATTTTAATTGATGCCTTTTGCGTCGTTTTTCTACTCACTGCACTCTTGTACTCCTATCCCACTGGAAGAATACCTATTTTTTAACCAACCGCCAAAAACGGTTTAGACGGGCAGCGCTGCAGCAGGGCTTCCCGAACTCACAGCGACTGCGTAAGTCCAGAGGACAGGCTGCGCCTTAGGGTAAGCTCCCACCAAGTCAAGGCACGCGTAGCGTCTTGGCTACTAAGAAGGCATAGGAGACACCCGATAGCCGTAAGGCGTGGCGTCGTCAGCCATAAGGCATGCCGCAGGCTAGAACGCGAACGAGGAGAAAGAAGAATAAATAGGTAATCTTATAGCGACAAGGCAGTAGGACACATAAGTAGGGGTTTATTTTCCATTAAATGAAAAAGTAGTTACCCTAAATGAGTGGCGAAGAGAAGGAATCAGTAAGTGTTACGAATGTATACAACTACTTTTCATTTCTATTTAAAAATTTAATTTTTATTTCTTTATCTAGAATTATAGTGCAATTTGAGGAATGATAAACAACAATATTTTCTATGGTAAAACTAAAAATGATCTGTCGATGACTATAGGTTAGGTGCGGTGATCTCAGCAAGCCGATCGCCCCCCTGTTTGAGGGTTGATGTGAGTTCTATGAGATAGCCGCTTTCCAAGCAATGGCAGATCATACCAGAGTAGGTTAGCGAGCCCCGACTTGATTTAACTGAGTGCAGCTGCAACAAGAAGCAATACTCAACTTCTAGCTACCTCGTTTTTGCATTTCCTGTTGTCGCATAGGCATAGCATCGATTTGCTCAAAAATGGTTTTGGCTTGGACTGGAGTCGTTTGACGACGCTTGACGCCGCCGTCTTTACCAACCAAAATGACGCGGAAATCTTGAGCGCCAACTTGAAGGCGATCGCGCAGCCTAGCAGCTGAAGAAGGATCTATTTGCTGTGAGTTTGCATAACTATTTCCATCTGTCAAGACTTCAACGAGAATCAAATCTCGCTCAACAAAAGCTGATTTGTGTCTTTGGAATTTTTGCATCTGCTGTTGATAAGCAGGGTTGTTGCTGGAGGGAGCAAAGACTAGCAGTACTCGGTTTTTCCATTTTTGCGAACTCAGGTTAAATGAGGGCATCATAGCAGCATGATTGGGTGAAGCTTGGGCATACGTAGATGTACTTGCTGGCAGTAGGATAAAAAATGCCAGTAAGGGGAGAGTAATCAGTGCTGACTTATTCACAATCGAACTCTTCCTAACGCTGAGGGGTAAAAAATTGCTTCATATCTACAAGTCCCCTTTTAAGCTATCATCAATTCTTCCGAATCTTCCTCTATCGTCATAAAACAGGGGCAAACAAAACCTTCGAGATTAAAAAAGGTTAAAATCTAGGTGCTTATTTGGGGTGCAGTGAACATATATTTGCTGAACTTTGCAAACCTATCATGCGAATTTTATTCGTCTCTATTCACTTTCCTAGTGATTTAAGCACTTGTACCCAAGGTGTATACAAACGGATGTCACTGTTTATTGATGCCATCAAAGAGATTGGTGAAATAGACATGTTGTTTTTTGTGCCACCGGAAACACAAGTTTCTCCAGACGCGATCGCCCAAACAGAACGTAGCTTTTTTCAACACTGGCAAACTAAGATTAACCTATTTCTTTGCCCGAAAGAGGAACAGAACTCACTCCCCAAATGGCGACAGCAGTGGGACGGCATTTTTAACTTTTTCAAACAGTCAGACTTTTTCATATCGCCGCAGCAGATGCAAGCACTTGAGAAATGTTTGAGCCGAAAACCAGATGCCATATTTGTTCATCGACTCTCATCAATGAGTGCTTTCATGCAGGTACAGCAACCTCTGCCACCTGTTTTTCTTGATTTGGATGATATTGAACATATCAGTTTTATGCGCCAAATTCGGCAGCCGCCCACTAGGCTAGCAACGCAGCTGTATTACTTGCAAGTACCTGCGCGTTTTTGGGGTGAGATGCAAGCGATTCGTAAGGCGCGTTGCTCGTTTGTTTGTTCAAGCGGCGATCGCCGCTATCTAACAAAACGCTTAGGATTGCCTAATGTTGTGACTGTACCCAACGCAATTGCAATTCCAGAACAACAACCGATTGCACAAGAACCCACTTTGCTGTTAATAGGAGGCTACAACTATTTTCCCAACATGAACGCCGCCAACTTTCTCATCGAACGAGTGTGGACTGATATCTATAAAGCCATACCGGATGCTAGGTTAATCATTGCAGGACCTTATCCGCAAAATATTCGCAGCTACAACAAAAAAGTTCCAGGTGTTGAGTTTCCTGGATTTGTGGATGATATAGATGCCCTTTATCAAAAGTCTCGTGTGGTGTGCTGTCCCATCTTTTCCGGAGGAGGAACGCGAGTCAAAATGATTGAAGCCGCTGCTTATGGCAAACCAATTGTCGCAACGAGCATCGGCGCAGAAGGATTGGAAATGAAGGATGGACAGGAATTTTTGATGCGTGATCATCCCAAAGCTTTTGCCCAAGCATGCTTGGAACTGTTGCGCAATGATGATTTGTGCAAGTGCTTGGGTGATGCTGCTCGTGCAGCGGCAATCCGCCATTACGATCGCACCAATATTGTGCAACAAATTAAGCAGCTGATCCAGTCTCACCTATAGGGATTCTGGGCTGTATGCACCACAAGGTAGGGGCACAGCCATGCGTGTCAACTTAAGATGAAAGTCAGTAAGTGACAATGCTTTGAGAGATTGCCTTGTTCCCAGTCAGAGGCTTAGAATACCATTGGAAGGCTCTGCCTTGCTTAGTTGCGGCAGAGCCGCTTCAAGGGCATTTCCAGGTAGAACCTGGAAACGAGATTTTAGAAGGGTTTTGGCTTAAGTTTTCTAACCCCACAATTAAATTTTGTTACTGTTCATGGACAAAACAAAGTATCGCGGGTGTCACGTCCTGTGGTTGGGTTAGTACCTTTGGCTACCTTGCACAATTTATCTTGCTCATCCCTACGCAGCAGCACATCAGTAAAATCTGCTCCGTCAATAATCGCACCATCAAATTTGGCGTTAGCAGCGAAAGCGCCCTCCAACACCGCATTTGTCAAATTTGCTTTGATGAGACGAGCCGAGTCTAAAGTAGCATTTGTGAGATTAGCCCCCTCAAGATCTGCTGATTCCAGATTTGCAGCAAAGAAGCTGACACCGCTTAAATTAGCGTTGCTGAAGTTGCTGCTGCGGAGATTAGCATGAGAAAAGCTAGAGTCTGTTAAATCACGTCCTGAGAAACCAGCTTCTATCAAACTTTCTTTGTTGTAGTCAAGTGCTAAAGCTTCTGGCGCAAAACCTGCAAAACCTACAGATACAGTGATGCAAATCACAACCCAAAGCAATAAATTGAGTATGCTTACGCACATCCGATCGCTTAACTTACTCATCGTACTTTTTGCTAATGGCACATCCTCCATATCATTATCCCGATATAGGTATCGCAGGAGAAGACCTGGTAGCGCAATGGTTACAATCCAAAGGTTGGATGATTTTGCATCGTCGATGGCGTTACCGACAAGGAGAAATCGACATCATTGCCGAATACGATGAGGAAGCAGGAGAAGACAAAGCGACAAGCAGACAAACAGACGAGGGAAAAGCTCCCTCATCTCCCTCATCTCCCTCATCTTCCTCATCTCCCTCATCTCCCTCATCTCCCTCATCTCCCTCATCTTCCTCATCTCCCTCATCTCCCTCATCTCCCTCATCTCCCCTTTTGGCATTTGTCGAAGTTAAAACTCGTAGCCAAGGGAATTGGGATGCAGGGGGAAGAAACGCCCTTACAAAACAGAAGCAAACAAAACTCTGGCATACAGCCCTGATGTTTTTAGCTAAGTATCCTGAGAAGGCAGACTACCCTTGCCGATTTGATGTCGCTATTGTATGCTATCAACCGATGTCAGAAGAGTTAGGTCTTGTGACATTTGCCCAAAAAGCTATAGCCACTTCATCAGTGGGTGGACATCTGTTGATGTTACAGGAATACATTAAGGCTGCTTTTGATGCTTAAACCAATAAAAGAGCTGCTGTTTTGTCCTGTAATATATACCGCTTCTCGTTTGGATGAGGTAATTATTTATCTGTGTAGCCTACGGTACGGCTTACGCCTACATCTGTGTGCATCTGTGGTTCTTATTTCTTAATGTGTTGCACTCAACACCACAACCGCTACAGCTTCTACTAGCGATTCAAGTGTATATTCATTTCATTTAGAGCCAAGGTAAACAGTAACCGATAAAGAGAAAATACCTCAATTATCAATTACTGCTCACCATAATCTTTAACATAGCGGGTGTTAAAACTTGAAGGTATTACGCCAGCGTTTCTGGACAATAGCCCAATCCCCTGACGAACTGTTGCCGGAACGCCTCTATTTCCTCTTTTTCCGGTTTACCATGAGAGACAATCGCGACTTGGTAGCGACGCATGACGTCAACTGGACACTGTCCGGCTTCCAAACTCCATAGTGCCATTTGGACTCGCATCGGCGGCTCGTAGCTAATTCCTAATTCACTTAAGAAAGCCCGAATGTCGCCATGTTCTTGAGGCGAGAGGTGACGCTTTAGTTTTACCCTAATCACCCAACCATCAATCTGATGAATTACGGTGAGAAACGAAACAGGTATTTGGGGTTTAGCGTGCAAAAATTGAACAACCCTTAGAGTTAGACTGGCATTTGCCAGGTAATACAAGTATTCCATCTTGGTGCTTGGGATCAAAGCCAATCCTACATCCTTATTATTCGTATACAGACCCCAGTACCCGCTAGGGTAAAAGCCCCCGTTTTTAGATGGGGAGGTTTACCCAATTTTTATAAAGGTGTTTGCGTGTTAATTACCAGCATCCAGATCAAAGCCACGGAAACTCATTGAGCGTTGATCCCCGATAGTTCTCTATCAAGAGCAGCTAAAACCTGATTATTTGAGAAAGTTCATATATCAATGCAGCAACAACGAACAAAAAGCAATTTAAACACAAAATCTAGCCATAAGAAGGAAGACGTGGAATTCGAGAGTTGTCTATCTGGATATGACTATGAATTACCTCAAGAACTCATTGCCCAAAACCCAGTGGTTCCTAGGGATAGTTCCAGACTTTTGGTAGTAAATTCTCCTAGTACAGGTACAAACACGGCACCCCTACACCATATTTTCCGAGATTTGCCAGAGCTTCTGTATCCAGGAGATTTACTGGTAATGAATAACACAAAAGTGATGGCAGCGCGGCTGTATGGTTGTAAATCCACTGGCGCGGAGATAGAGGTGCTGCTGTTAGAGGAACGCCTGCATAATTGTTGGTTAGCCTTAGTCAAGCCAGGGAAACGTTTTAAAGCGGGAGCAAAGATTATTTTTGAAGCAAGGGGAGTAGGAGAAGATAAGGGAGATGAGGGAGATGAGGGAGATGAGGGAGATGGGGGAACAACATCCTCCTCATCCCCACCTGAGTTAACTGCTACAGTTCTAGAAACAGACGAGGCGACTGGTGGGCGTCTGTTGCAATTTGATTTGCCAGAAGGGATGTCCTTAGTGCAATTGTTGGATGTATTTGGAGAAGTTCCTCTACCGCCTTACATCACTGCGTCTGATGCTGAAAACGAACAGTATCAGACGGTTTACGCGAAAACTCCAGGAGCAGTCGCAGCTCCCACAGCAGGGCTTCACTTTACAACAGAATTACTAGAGCGGTTGCGCGATCGCGGAATTCATCAAGCTTTTATAACATTACACGTTGGGGTGGGGACATTTCGCCCGGTGGAGGTGGAGGACATAAAAACTCACAAAATGCATGAAGAATGGATTGAAGTGCCTTCCTCAACGGTAGAGCAAATCCGCGCAACTCAGGCATCTGGTGGTCGAATTATTGCTGTGGGTACAACAGTAGTAAGGGCATTAGAAGGAGCAGCAGCCAAAGGTGAGTTACAACCATTTTGTGGCAAAACAGACTTGTTTATCTACCCAGGCTACCAATGGCGCGTTGTACAAGGTTTGATTACCAATTTTCACCTACCGCGTTCTAGTTTACTGATGTTGGTGAGTGCTTTAATTGGTCGGCAACGTTTGTTAAATATATATCAGGAAGCGATCGCATCTCGATACCGCTTTTACTCGTTTGGCGATGCAATGTTAATTTTGCCAGAAGGAAGGACTCCAGGAAAATAAATCATGGGTTCGTAGTAGGCGGATCAGAACGCCTACTAAGTAGCCATCATCAACTGCGTACACCCTTCGGGTATCTCCTCCGGAGACGCTACGCGTTAGCGTAAGCTCCTCGCGGAGCGAGGCACAGCAGTCGCCTGGCTGTCGGGAAACCCTCCTGCAGCGCTGCTTCACCAGGACAGATGAAAATTTATTTTTTCTTCTGCGTTCTGCGTTCCTAACTGCGGAGTTCTATTTTCAAGTCAGGCGGACAAAATTTTTTGTAGGATGCGGTCTTCTTTGGCATAACGCATCAATCGCTCGGACAGTATGGGTTACGCTTCGCTAACCCATCCTACATTTATTCATGTCGAGCTACTTATAAGCCGATTTAAATTTGTTTCAAATCGGTAAGCGATTAATGTCTTTATTGCAACCAATCACAACCATGGCTGAACCACGTTCAAGACGCTTATTGGGGTTAGGATTAATTTGGAATTTGCCATCTTGACTGACAGCTAGCAAATTCAAACCATAGCGGTTGCGAAGTTGTAGTTCGGCGATTGTTCTGCCGTGAAATTCGTCTGGGACAATTAATTCTACAATACTGTTATCTGGGTCAAGGTCAAATCGGTCTAGAATTGCTGGTTTTGTAAGTGTTCGCGCTAGAGCTCTACCAGCTTCATATTCAGGGAAGACAACATGATCTGCTCCGACTTTGCGCAACAACTTGCAATGAACTTCACTAGATGCTTTTGCCACAACATGGGGGACACCACCTTCCTTCACATTTAGGGTGGTGATTATGCTTTCCTGAATGTAATTTCCTATGGCTACAATGACCGTATCAAATTCTAAAATTCCAGCTTCTCGCAGTGCAGCTGGTTCTGTTGAATCTAGTTGCAAAGCATGAGCAGTTATCTGCTCCGTTAACGCTTGGGATACCCGCTTTTCATCTATGTCCGTAGCCAGCACTTGATAGCCGAATTTATGCAGTGTTGAACAGACTGAGCGACCAAAACGACCTAACCCAATCACAGCAAACTGGTGATTGTCTTTACGCAGACTGCGAAAAAATCCCAATGACGCCAAATCCACAGTTGTTATCCTTATTAACACTGTTTTATTTAAGGCAAAAACTCGGTTTTCCCGAATAAATTAAAAATTTTATTTTTTGCCTAATTTATATTTTATCATTTCGTTATACTTGCATCTCATTTGCCAATTGGTTCTTCCCCCTGTCCCCCAATACCCCACTCCTGACTATCCTACAAGTAAGTTTTCTTCAGGATAGCGAACACTGCTAGGTCGAGGGTCTCCGAGTATAGCTGACATAAGTAGCAAAATACCAACTCTTCCAATATACATCGTCACAATTAATATTAGCTTGGCTGCGGCAGACACACTGCCCGTAATTCCAGTAGAAAGACCAACAGTGGCAAAAGCTGACACAACTTCAAATAAAAGTTGAATAAATGATATTTCGGGGTCTGTTAGTGCAATTAAAATGGTAGATGCAATTACTGTTGCCACTGAACCAATCAAAGCTCCAACAGCTTTCAAAATTACAGAGATTGCTATACTACGCTCGTATAATAAAACTTCTTCTTTCCCTTGGAGAATTGCCTTAGTGCAACTGGTAAGAACTCTCAGGGTTGTTGTTTTGAGTCCGCCTCCTGTACCCCCTGGGCTTGCACCTATAAACATGAATGCAATTGTGATAAATAGACCAGCAGTGGTCATTTTTCCTATATCTATGGTATTGAATCCAGCAGTTCTCGTTGTAGCCGATTGAAACCAAGCTCCTAATAACTTTTCAAGAAAACTCAAATTTCCAAATGTTTCCACATTTTTGAATTCTACCAAAAAAAATGCAACTGTCCCAATCAATAAAAGGACTACGGTTGTGCTAGTTGCCACTTTAAAATCTAAAGAAAATAAGAGATTAGTAGGTTTTTTAAGTAAGCGATCGCGTAACCAAACGTAAGTTTCAAAAATGACTTGATAACCAATTCCACCTAAGATAATTAACAATGTCATAGAGAAAACTATTAACACTGATGATTGATATCCAATCAAGTTATCTTTAAACAAACTAAAACCAGCATTATTCCAAGAATTCACACTATGAAAAATAGCTAACCAAAGTCCTTGATCCCATCCAAACTTGGGAACAAAAGCTGGTAAAAATAAAAATATTCCTGTAATTTCAAAAATTAGAGTCGTGGCAATAATTGAGCGAATAATTTGGGCACTCCCATGTATTCCCGGTCGATCTAAGGCTTGTTGAATGGCAACTTTTTGTCGCAAGTCGAATTTACGACCAATCAGCATAATCAAAAAAGTTGTGGTTGTCATGTAGCCCAAACCACCAACTTGAACTAACAGCAAAATAAATAATTGCCCCCAAAAAGAAAAATAAGTGCCTGGATCTACCACGGATAACCCTGTGACACAAACTGCTGATGTTGAGGTGAAAAAAGCTACAATTAGGTTATTCCACGTACCACTACTGGTAGAAAAAGGCATCATTAGCAGGAGCGTTCCTACAGTGATGACTGCTAGAAAACCTAAGCAAATCGTTCGAGAAACAGTCATAAAAAAAGTAAAAAAAAACACATCCTTTTGAACAGGAGCAGGGTTTCTCTTACCTAAAAGCAAAAACACCTTTATTTAATTAAAAACACACATGGTAGCCTACCAGTATGTATTTTTAAAATTTGCTTCTTCTTTACACCGCTTTCTTCATGAGTGCAACACTTTACCAGCAAATTCAGCAGTTTTACGATGCTTCCTCCGGTCTGTGGGAGGAAATATGGGGCGAACATATGCACCACGGCTACTACGGTGCAGATGGTACGCAAAGAAAAGACCGCCGTCAGGCGCAAATTGATTTAATTGAAGAACTCCTGAAGTGGTCTGGAGTACAGCAAGCTGAGAATATCCTAGACGTAGGTTGTGGAATTGGTGGTAGTTCTCTGTATCTGGCAGGGAAATTTAATGCCAGGGCGACAGGAATTACTCTGAGCCCGGTACAAGCTGCAAGAGCAACAGAACGCGCTTCTGAGTTTGGGTTGAGTTCTAGGACTCATTTTCAAGTGGCTGATGCCCAAGCAATGCCTTTTCCTGACAACTCTTTTGACTTGGTTTGGTCGCTGGAAAGCGGTGAGCATATGCCCGATAAAACCAAGTTTATGCAGGAGTGCTATCGGGTACTCAAACCTGGTGGAACTTTGATTATGGTGACTTGGTGTCATCGACCAATTGAGAATTCACCACTTACAGCGGATGAGGAGAAGCACTTGGCGGAGATTTATCGAGTGTATTGCTTGCCTTATGTGATTTCTTTACCGCAGTATGAAGCGATCGCCCATCAACTTGGGTTACAAAACATTCGGACTGCTGATTGGTCCAAAGCTGTTGCTCCGTTTTGGGATATAGTGATTGATTCAGCGTTTTCTCCAAAGGCGATTTGGGGTTTGCTACTTTCGGGTTGGAGTACTATCCAAGGGGCGCTGTCTCTGGGGTTGATGCGTCAGGGTTATGAGCGCGGGTTAATTCGGTTTGGGTTGTTGTGTGGAAATAAATAAACGTAGACGCGCAGCGGCGTGCCGCAGGCTACCGTACCAAGCAAGAGAGAGCGCAAAGAGAGGAGAGGGTCAATAACTCCGCCCTAAAAGGGACGGAGCTTGTAAGCGGCAGGGCTTACGTGTTTGACTAGCTCAGTTGAGCCTAACTCTGGTACAAACTGCCGGATGCTTTCCCAGTCCGGTCTATCTTTAAGCCGTCTTGCCTGCGGCGTTGGGTAATGCCCTTACGGGTTCGCCAGTTGCCTACGGAGGGAAACCCTCCTTCAGCACTGGTCTCACCAAGACATCTTGAGTTAGGTGAGCGAGGGAACTATTAACTTTACTCGTAAGGATTATCTCCATGCAACGAGTTCCGGTGTTAACACCATCAGGTAAACCATTAATGCCAACAAAGCCCAGTAGGGCGCGGCGTTGGCTAAAACGAGGATTAGCAAAAGTTGCTTATAACGACCTTGGGATCTTCCAGATCCAATTGATCAAGTGTCCCAGGACGACAGACGCGCAACCAATTGCAGTCGGTATCGACCCAGGCAAACTCTACACCGGTGTTGGTGTTCAGTCTGCCAAGTTCACTTTGTGGACTGCTCATTTACAGTTGCCGTTTGAAATAGTCAAAAAACGGATGGACCAACGCGCCATGATGCGGCGTGGTCGCAGAGGGCGACGGATCAACCGTAAGTTACCTTACAATCAACGCGCTCATCGTCAAGCTAGGTTTGATAATCGGCGTCAATATAAGATCGCGCCCAGTATCCGGGCTAATCGCGAGCTAGAGTTACGAATCATTGACGAGCTATCTTTGATCTACCCAATCACTACTATTGCGTACGAAATTATCAAAGCGCGTGGTGATAAAGCGTTTAGTCCTGTGATGGTTGGTCAAAAGTGGCAACTGGGGAACCTTGCTGATTACGCCGAAGTACAACAAGTTGAGGGTTGGCAAACAGCACAAATCCGGCAGCAGTTAGGGCTGCAAAAACAGAAGCATTCAAAAGGGGACGCGATACCCGCGACTCATGCAGTAGACGGTATTGCCTTAGCATGTGGCACTTTCATCCAGTACGGCGTTCTTAACCGTCACACGATGGGATGGAACGGCAATGTTACTGTAACCCCTGCGCCCTTTGCCGTGATCCGTCGTCCGACCGTCTCGCGCCGTCAACTTCATCTCATGGTTGCTGCAAACGGTGGAGTAAGGCGCAAGTACGGCGGTACTTGTACCCGTCACGGTTTCAGGAAGGGCGACTTGGTTAGGTCTCCTAAGGGCATCGGTTTTGTGTCAGGCGATACCAAAAAACAAATATCTGTTAGCGATGCTAACTGGCGACGGTTAGGACAGATAGTATCTAGCAAGATTCAATTGATCCGTCGTTCAAACGGGTTAATTGTAACTTACTAGATTTGTAAAGCCGTCCTCCGCTTCGCTGAAGGACGGGGTTTCAGACCCATAATTTTCGATGAGTCAGGTTTCACAGCCAGGGTTTCAGGCTAGTTGGTTTTATAGTTTTTGGAAGTTTTCGCGTCCTCACACGATTATTGGCACGAGTTTGAGTGTATTGGGGTTGTATTTGATTGCCCTGTCTCTATTTTCCAATCCTGTACAAGCGCAAGCCACTACGCCCATACTCCCTCTTTTGGGAGCGTGGATTGCCTGTCTATGTGGCAATGTTTATATTGTGGGGCTGAATCAACTTGAGGATGTGGCAATTGACAAGATTAATAAGCCGCATTTGCCTCTTGCCTCTGGGGAGTTTTCCCCAGCTACAGGTAAATTGATTGTAGCTATTACCGGAGTTTTGGCGTTGCTGTTAGCCTGGCTTCAAGGACCGTTTTTGTTGGGAATGGTGGGTATGAGTTTGGCGATTGGCACTGCTTATTCTTTGCCGCCAATTCGCTTAAAGCGGTTTCCTTTTTGGGCGGCGCTGTGTATTTTTTCAGTGCGCGGGTCAATTGTTAATTTAGGGTTGTTTTTGCACTTTAATTGGGTGTTGTCTGGTGGTGATGAAACGCAAAATTCAGCGTTTCTATCAATTCCGTCTGCTGTGTGGTTGCTGACATTGTTTATTTTGGTTTTTACGTTCGCGATCGCCATCTTCAAAGACATCCCCGATATGGAAGGAGACTTGCTCTACAATATACAAACTTTCACCCTCAAACTCGGTAAACAAGCGGTTTTCAATCTCGCTCTTTGGGTGTTAACTGTTTGCTATGTAGGGATGATTTTGGTTGGGAGCCTGCGCCTTGCTGAGGTGAATTCTCTTTTTTTGGTGAGCACTCATCTGGTGGCACTGGTTTGGATGTGGTGGCAAAGTAGACAAGTGGACTTGCAAGACAAAAGCGCGATCGCTCGCTTTTACCAATTCATCTGGAAACTGTTTTTCCTGGAATATCTGATTTTTCCAATAGCTTGTCTTTTGGCTTGAAAATACGGTAGGAACCTCACCCCCTAACCCCCTCTCTGCAGTGCGGAGAAGGGAATATTCTCCCCTCCTCGCTTGCGGGGAGGGGTAAGGGGTGGGGTTAAAGCGCACTGCACCTAAATGCAAACCGCTATAAAATGAATTTTATAGATGAACTCTTAACACGATGTTTGACAACTTTCAACCAAGTTATATTATTGCCGTAACTGCTGTCATTTCTAGTATCGCCATCCTTGGCTATTTTTCTTGGAAAACTTTGATTACGTCAAATGTTTTCCAAAAAGGAGTGAATCTTTATAAGCAAGAAAATTATAAAGATGCAGAAGCAGCTTTTCGTCAAATGATTTCTCTGAATTCTACGAATGATGTTGTTCACTTGTTGCTAGGAGATACTTTGATGCAACAAGGTAAACTAGAAGAAGCAATCCAACAGTTTCAAGAAGTGATTAATCGCGCTCCTAAAAAAGTTGATGCTTATTTGCGTCTATCGAATGCTTTCATGCGGCAAGAAAAGAAAGCGGAAGCAATTTCTAATCTAGAAAAAGCTAGAGATTTATGTCAAGCACAGCGTCAACAGGAAAAAGCAGAACAAATTAATCGTATTCTTCAAAAAATCAGTAAAAATAATTCGTAACTTATGGCTGAACAATTGGGCAAAGTCTACCTCGTAGGTGCTGGACCTGGAGATATAGCATACCTGACGCTAAAGGCTGATAAACTTTTATCGAATGCTGAAGTTTTGGTTTACGATGCCTTAGTTGATGGCCAGTTGTTGCAATGCATACCGCCTGATTGTTTGAAGATCAATGTAGGAAAACGCGGTGGTCAACCTAGTACGCCTCAAGCTGAAATTAACAAGTTACTGGTAAAGTATTGTCAGCAGGGAAAACAAGTTGTTCGCCTGAAGTCTGGTGATCCATTTATTTTTGGTCGCAGCACTTCAGAAATTGAAGCGTTGAAAACTGCTGGTTGTTATTTTGAAGTTGTACCGGGAATTTCCTCCGCGTTAGCAGCGCCGTTGTTTGCAGGAATTCCTCTGACAGATCCAGTCATGAGTCGGTGTTTTGCTGTGTTTACTGCTCATGAGCCAGATGCTTTGGATTGGGAAGCGCTGTCACGGTTGGAGACATTAGTTATTTTAATGGGCGGACAGCATCTGGCTGAGATTTTATATCGGCTGCTGCGACAAGGGCGAACCCGATCAACACCCATCGCCATTATCCGATGGGCAGGAACTGGGCAACAAGAAATTTGGACAGGCACTTTAGACAATATACTTGAGCAAACATCTGGTGTGTCGTTGTCGCCAGTGGTTATTGTGATTGGGGAGGTTGTGGGATTACGCAGTTATCTACAACCTGAGAAAATATCATTAGCGGATTTCTCAGTAGATAACGCTTTGCACCCCAAAACTATGCCCACTACCCAACCCTCATCTACCCCATCTACCCAACTTCCCTTATCCAATAAAACAATTTTGGTGACACGCGCAGCTGGACAGTCAAGCCAATTTACGCAACTTCTGACTGCATCCGGCGCAACTGTCATTGAAATGCCAACGTTGGAAATTTGTCCGCCTTCGAGTTGGGAAGGTTTGGATAATGCGATCGCCAATTTATCCGACTTCCATTGGTTAATTCTCACTTCCACCAATGGCATAGATTACTTTTTTGAAAGATTGTTTGCACAGGGTAAAGATGCTCGCGCTTTGGCTGAGATCAAAATTGCTGTTGTCGGTGAGAAAACAGCCAAAAGTCTTAATCAACGCTGTCTGCAACCAGACTTTATTCCTCCCAACTTTGTCGCCGACTCCTTGGTGGAAAACTTTCCCGAAGAACTCACAGGTAAAAAGATTTTATTCCCCAGAGTCGAAAGCGGCGGACGCGAAGTTTTGGTGAAAGAATTAACCGTTAAGAAAGCAGAAGTTATAGAAGTGGCGGCTTATCAATCTTGCTGTCCCAAAAGTGTACCTCCTTCAGCAGAATTAGCCCTTCAAAGTGGAAATGTGGATATCATTACCTTTGCTAGTTCCAAAACTGTGCAATTTTTTTATCAACTAGCAGAAAAGATATATTCTGAAAATACTCAAGACAATCAATCATCTGGGGTAGCTGATGCCTTAAAAGAAGTTTGTATTGCTTCCATTGGTCCCCAAACTTCTAAAACTTGTCGTTCCTTACTCGGACGCGTGGATGTAGAAGCAGATGAATATACTTTAGATGGATTGACTGAAGCAGTGATAAAATGGGCGACGAATTCTTAATATTAAAAATTCTTGATAACCTTCAACGTCTATACTTTCACATTTTTGAATCTTCGGGTTATTGATAAGCTTTTATTATAGCCTTCGCTGCTGGTTCTGGTTGTACTGTCAGTTAGCGATCGCCTTCGGCACTGCGCTTCTAAAGTTTATTTATTAGGTTTGCTTATCATATCATTTTTCCAGAAAATCTGAAAAAATGTATTCAAAAATACAGTAAAGGAAACAGCATTCTGATATGCAGTCTGTTTTCCAAGGCGATTGCGCGGAGCGCACTGCCAAAGGCAATCGCCAAACTTTTCGGTCTACTGAAATTGTAGGTTGGGCAAACCCTACGGGTTACCCAACAAAGTCTTGATAATGTTGGGTTTTGTTCCTCAAACGCCACTCGCCTCAAGCCGGGGAACCCGTCGGTGGCGGTGGCTCCCCAACCTACGCAGCTTTATGTTTTAGTCGCGAACTGAACTGTATTGGTGCATAAGTTGGTTGTTGCGATCGCTATATATGAATAGGGAAAGTTTAGCTCTTACAGGCAATAATGACTAACCACGCAAACCCAACACAAAACTTTTACCGAAGAAAGGCAGAGGGCAGAGGGCAGAGGGCAGAAGGAAAGAAGGTAAGCTTTGATACAAAAATAAGTCCTCTGTTCTCTGCCATAAGGTTTAAAGCCCCTGAATTTATTTATGGAGAAAAATAAACGCGTAGCAACTTTATTAAATCCCCCGAATTCATTCGTGGGGACGCCTTCTGCCTTCTGCCTTCGTACTTCTGCCTTCTTAAGCGTTGCTAATAGGAATTGACAACTATCTGTCGAATCCAAAGTTCGCAAATCTTAAAGGTTGCGTGCGAGACATTACTCTCGTAGAGGATTATTTGCAAAATGTCCAACAACAAAATACGCCACATATTTACAAGCTATTGGCTCCTAATCCTGATGCATCTAATCACAATAATACCAACGAACCTTTGCCAACTTATGAGAATATCGTGAAGGCGTTTGACAAAATAACTCAAGAAGCGTCTTCTGGAAGTCAAGTCTACATACATTATTCCGGTCATGGAGCATTTGCAACAACCATTTACCCAGAAATCAAGCAAGACCATTTAGATGAGGCGATTGTACCAATGGATATTGGTGAATCGCAAGGTCGCTATCTACGTGATGTTGAGTTAGCAACCCTTATCAAAAGGATGACAGATAAAGGTTTAATCGTAACGATTGTTTTAGACAGTTGTCATTCAGGAGGTGCAACACGAGGAGACGACTTTGGCATTCGTGGACCGGAGGATGGATCTGTTGACGATACACCGCGCTCTCAAGATAGCTTAGTAGCACCCTATGAGCAATTGATTCAAAACTGGCGTTTGTTAACACAAGGAGCAAACACCAACAGGACTTTAGGGGAATGGCTCCCGCAATCAACAGAAAAAAATAGGGAGTATGTTTTATTGGCGGCTTGTCGTCCTAGCGAGTCTGCCCATGAATATAATGTTGATGGTAAGCAGAAGCACGGAGCGCTTACATACTGGATGATAGACACTCTTAAAAGTAGCGTTTCAGCTTTAACTTACAAATCACTTTACGATCGCGTTACTGCCAAAATTCAAAGCAGGTTTCCACAAAAGCAGATACCCATGTTAATAGGGGAAAGTAACCGTTCTGTTTTTGGCAGCGATCGCATACAACAACAGTATGCAGTCAATGTGCTTGAGATCGTTGAGCAAGATGCAGTACCCAAGCGAGTCCGGTTGAACGCGGGTTTGGTCAATGGTCTTGGCGTAGGTGCGCTGTTTGCGATTTATCCAGTTGGGGCTAGGGACTTCACAAACAAAGAAGACATTCTCGCTATTGTTGAAGTCAAGCAAGTTAATGCAGCTGATGCATGGGCTGAAGTGAGTGAGAACTTGGGTAGAGGAAAAATCGAAATGGGTGCTCAAGCAGTCATGCGATCGGCTCCTATTAATTTAGTTCGAGAAGTTCGTTTATTTAAAAAACAAGTAGGTCATAAAGACAATGAACTGCCTCCAGAACTAGTGGATAAGCAAGATAAAGCACTACAGGCGGTTGAGGAGGCGATAAAAGAAAGTGGTTGGCTGAAGTTAGTTTCTGATGACAACCAAACAGCTGACTACCAAGTTGCTATTAATAAACAAGGTGAGTATGAGATTTGTGTTGGAACGCCAATTCAAAACTTACGACCACCAATAGAAATAGGAGCTCCCGATGCTGCTCTTAAAGTAGTACAACGTCTAGTTCACCTTGCAAAGTATCAAGCGGTTCGGGAGTTGGACAACCCCTCTTCATATCTAACAAATGGGCTTGAAGTTGAATTACTCATGCAAGAAAACTGGCAACCAGGATTGCCCTTAAATCCGCAACCATTCCCCGATCCTAAAAAACTTAAAATAGTATCTGGAGGATATGCTTTATTACGAATTAAGAATGTATCGCCCTTAAATCTCAATATTGTCATACTAGATATAGAGCCAACATGGGCTATTTCTCAAATAGAAATCTTGGGAATAGGCCAGCAATTTTACCAGTTGCAGTCAGGTGAACAGCTAGAACTTCCGCTCCAATTAGTTGTTCCGGATCGGGATGGTTACGAGAGTGTAGAAGAAGTCCTCAAAGTTTTTGCAATGGTAGGGGCTGCTGACTTTGGCTGGTTAGAGTTACCTTCTCTTGATGAAGAAATCACAAGTAGAGCGGGATCTCGAAGAGGAGACAGCCCACTGGAACAACTTCTTGCTGCGATCGGATCTGATGTTGATAAGCCACCTACTAATAAGCGTGCTGCAAAAGTTGTTATCGATCCGAATCAAGAATGGACTACAAAACACGTCACAGTCAATTTAACAGCGCAGTAAGTTAAGAGGTTTGTAGTCCGCAAGCCTCTATCTAAGTATTTCAACAAGATAAAAGGGTCGTTACTCATGAATGAAGAAAAGACTAACGCTTATCTCAATCTTATCCGAACACTGGTAAGTTGTTCTAGTGATGAAGAAATCAACCAAATTTTGAATGACCATCACGAATTGGTTGATGCGGAATTGGTGCAGACGATGGCACAGGTAGGAAAACAATTGGCAGCAAGTGGTGACACGAACACTGCTGATTTTTTAATCTATATTGCTCGTCAACTAGCTGAAACATTGGAAATGTCATCATCAGCTTCCACTTTTCCTACACTCCCGACTCCCAACTCCCAACTTGACTTCCTCTTGCAGGTTTTGCAGGCGATCGCAAATAAGAACAACCAGCAGAGGGTTTACCTCACGCTGCAAGCAAATCTGGACAAACTGGATGATAATTTGGCTAAGATTTTGCAACAATGGGCAACTGCAACTCTGTCGAAAGTCGATCTGAATGAAGCAGCATTCCTTGCGGAAGTTATTAGCGAATTTGGTAACTTGATGTGGAATTTTCCACTAGGCAATAGACCGAGTAATTTGGAGATTGCCATTACTAGTCTTCAAACAGCACTGACAGTTTTAACTCGTGAGAAATTTCCAGAAAAATGGGCAGCTAATCAAAACATTTTAAGCTATCTTTATCTTTACCGTCTTAAAGGGGATCGAGTCGAAAATGTAGAAGCAGCCATTCACTCTTTATTAAACACATTAGAAGTATACACTCGTCAAGCCTTTCCCACAGAATGGGCAATTAGTCAGATGAATCTGGGTAGTGCTTATAGTGACCCTATACATGGAGAACGAGCCGAAAATTTGGAAGTAGCTATTTGCCATTACCAGTCTGCCTTGGAAGTATGTACTCGCCAAGTCTTACCAGAACTTTGGGCAATGAGTCAAACAAATTTGGGAGTTGCTTATCTTAAGCGCTTACATGGGGAACGAGCCGAGAATTTGGAAATGGCAATTCGCTGTTTTGAGTTGGGGTTAGAAGTACGTACTCGCCAAGCCTTTCCTATAGAATGGGCAAAGAACCAAACAAATTTGGGCACTGCTTATGGTCAGCGCATATGTGGGGAAAGAGCCGAGAATTTGGAAGTGGCGATTCGCTGTTTCGAGTCTTCCTTGGAAGTATATACTCGCCAAGCCTTCCCTATAGAATGGGCAACTATCCAAAATCGTTTGGGTAATGCTTATGTTGAGCGTATACGTGGGGAAAGAGCCGAGAATTTAGAAGTGGCGATTCGCTGTTTTGAGTTGGGGTTGGAAATATATACTCGCCAAGCCGCCCCCGAACAATGGGCTGATAGCCAATTGCGTCTGGGTTATGGTTATCTTCAGCGTGTACATGGTCAAAAAGCAGAAAATATCGAAGTGGCAATTCACTGTTTTGAGTCTTCTTTAGAAGTATATACTCGCCAAGCCTCTCCCGAACAATGGGCAACAAATCAAAATAACTTGGGTGTTGCTTATATTAAACGCATACGTGGAAACAGAACCAAAAATTTGGCAGCTGCCATTCGCTATTTGGAATTGGCGTTGGAAGTATACACTCGCCAAGTTTTCCCGGAACAATGGGCAGATTCTCAAATGAATCTAGGCATTGCTTATCGTGAGTATACACGTGGGGAACGAGCAGAGAATTTGGAAGTTGCTATTTGCTGTTTCAAGTCAGCATTGGAAATGTTTACATACCAAGCTTTCCCCAGACAATGGTCAACAACCCAACATAATCTAGGCGATGCTTATCTTGAGCGCATAAGTGGAGAAAAAGCCGAGAATTTAGAAGCGGCGATTCACTGTTACAAATCTTCCTTGAAGATACGCACTCGCCAAGACTTTCCCGAACAATGGGCAACTACTCAAACGAATCTGGGGAGTGCTTATTTTCAGCGCCTACGTGGGGAACGAGCCGAGAATTTGGAAGTGGCGATTCGCTGTTTTGAGTCGGCATTGGAAGTATATACTCGCGAAGGCTTGCCTCAAGAATGGGCAATGACCAGAATAAATCTGGGCGACGTTTATCTTGAGCGCATCGGTGGGGAAGCAGCCGAGAATTTAGAAGCGGCAATTCGCTGTTTTGAGTCAGCCTTGGAGATCATCTATCAAATCTCCCCTGAAAACTGGGCGACTACCCAAATGCATCTGGGATTTACTTACCATAAAAAGCGAATACGTGGGGAAACAGCCGAGAATTTGGAAGCGGCGATTCGCTGTTACGAGTCGGCATTGGAGGTATTTACTCGCCAAGCCTTCCCCGAACAATGGGCCGCTAACCACTTAGGTTTAGGCAATGTTTATCTTGATCGCATAAGTGGGGAAAGATTTGAAAATTTGGAGGTTGCCATTCGCCACTTCGAGTCAGCATTGGAGGTATTTACTCACCAAGCCTCCCCCACACTATGGGCAGAAACCCAAAATAACTTGGGTGTTGCTTATTTTGAGCGCATAGGTGGGGAAAGAGCCGAAAATTTGGAAATTGCTATTCGCTATTTCCAGTCAGCGTTAGCAGTACGTACTCGCCAAGCCTTCCCTACAGAATGGGCAAATATCCAAAATAATTTGGGCTATGCATATAAAGATCGCATACGTGGGGAAAAAGTTGAGAACTTGGAAGTGGCAATTCACTGTTGTGAGTCGGCGTTGGAGGTATACACTCGCCAAAGTTTCCCCAACGGCTGGGCAGATGCTCAAATTAATTTAGGCAATGCTTACCTTGAAAGCAAACGTGGGGAAGCAGCAGTTCGCTGTTACGAGTTGGCTTCAGAGATATTCACTCGCCAAGCCTTCCCCCAAAAATGGGCAGAAACACAAGGGAACTTGGGTAATGCTTATCTTAAGTGCCTAAGTGAGGAAACATCTGAGAATTTGGAAACGGCGATTCGCTATTACGAGTCGGCTTTAGAGGTATTGACTCGCCAAGCCTTCCCCCAAAAATGGGCAGATACGCAATCGAATCTCGGCAGTGCTTATCTTAAGCGTATTCTAGGGGAGAAGGCAGAAAATTTGGAAGCAGCTATCTGCTGTTTCGAGTCAGCATTGGAGATACATACTCGCCAAGCCTTCCCTCAAAGATGGGCACAGATCCAAACTAATCTGGGCTATGCATATAATTACCGCATTCTCGGGGAAAAGGCAGAAAATTTGGAAGTGCCGATTCGCTGTTTTCAGTCAGCCTTGGAGGTCATCACTCGTCAAGCCGACCCCGAACAATGGGCAGAAACTCAAATTAATTTGGGCGACGCATATCATTACCGCATTCTCGGGGAAAAGGCAGAAAATTTGGAACTGGCAATTCGCTGTTACAAGTCTGCTTTAGAGGTCATCACTCGTCAAGCCAACCCCGAACAATGGGCAGAAGCGCAATCTATTTTGGGTGAGGCGTATCGTATCCGCATCCGTGGGGAAAAGGCAGAAAATTTGGAAATGGCGATTCGCTGCTACGAGTCTGCCTTAGAGGTCATCACTCGCCAAGCCGACCCCGAACAATGGGCAAATATCCAAAATAATCTGGGCTATGCATATAACTACCGCATTCTAGGAGAGAGGGCAGAAAATTTGGCAGCGGCGATTCGCTGTTTCGAGTCTGCCTTAGAGGTATTTACTCGTCAAGCCGACCCCAAACAGTGGGCAAAGTTTCAAAGCAATTTGGGAACTAATTACATTATCCGGATTGGGGGGAACAGGGCAGAAAAGCTGGAAACGGCTATCCGCTGTCTCGAATCTGCCTTGGAGGTCATCACTCGCCAAGCCGACCCCGAACAATGGGCAGAAACTCAAATGAATCTGGGAACTGCCTACCTTTACCGAATTGAGGGGGAGAGGGCAGAAAATTTGGAAGCGGCTATGCGCTGTTACGAGTTGGCATTGGAGGTTCACATTCGCCAATCGTTCCCCGAACAATGGGCAAAGATCCAAATTAATCTGGGTGAGGTGTATCGTGACCGCATCCGTGGGGAGAGGGCAGAGAATTTAGAAGCGGCCATCCACTACTACGAATCTGCTTTGGAGGTATATACCAGTCAAGCCTTCCCCCAAGAATGGGGACTGCTGCAAAATAATTTGGGAGTTGCATACGTTTACCGCATCCGGGGGGAGAAAGCAGAGAATTTAGAAGCAGCAATCAAGCATTATAAAGCTGCATTGAAGGTACGCAGAACGCTTAAAGCTTTCCGCCAGGAACGAGCGGATACCCACAACAATTTAGGTGAAGTCTATCGTCAGCGCATCTATGGGAAGACGGCAAAAAATTTGGAAGCAGCAATCAAGCATTATCAGGCTGCATTGAAAATATACACCCGCCAAGTCTACCCGGAACAATGGGCAATGACTCAAAACAATTTGGGCGCTGCTTATGAGGCACGTATACAGGGGGAAAAAACAGAGAATTTGGAAGCAGCAATTAGGTATTTTCAAGCTGCTTTGGAGGTTCTCACCCGCCAAGCCTTTCCTCAGTACTGGGCACTTACTCAACATAATTTGGGCGGTGCTTATGTGAGACGTATAGACGGGGAAAAGACAGAGAATTTGGAAGTAGCAATTAGGCATTTTCAAGCTGCCTTGGAAATACGTACTCGCCAAGCTTTCCCCGAAGCTTATGTAGAAACTAAATCGGGTCTTGGTGTTACCTATTTGAATATCGAGCAGTTCCACAACGCCTACACTGCTTTTGCCGCCGCGATTGACACTGTTGAAAAATTCCTGCGTAGTGAGATCGCCTCTGGTTCTGGAATAGAAGAGGACAAGAAAAAACTCGCTGAAAAATGGAACCAACTCTATCAAAGCATGGTGGAAGTCTGCCTTAAGTTAGGCAAGCCCACCGAAGCGATTGAATACGTTGAGCGTAGCAAAGCCCGCAATTTAGTCGAACTACTGGCTAATAAAAATCTTTATCCCAAACGCGACCTCTATCCCAACCCTAAGGATTACCAGGAAATTTGCCGTATACTTGACTACCTACGGCAGGAAATCCCAGTAAAACAGCGGCAGATTGAGATTGCCAGAGGTCGGGAATTTGAAGAAGTAAATCGCAGTAGATTACAGAGTTTGCAACAACAGTTGAAGAACTTGCAACAACAACGGGATAATCTGCTTGAGGCAATCAACCAGGTCGATCCTGAGTTTAAGTTAACTCAACAAGTTGAAACCCTCCCCTTTAGGGATATGCAAGCCTTGCTTAATGAGGACACCGCCATCATTGAGTGGTATATCGTTAAAAACCAGATTTTGTGCTTCATTATCACTCATCACAGTCCGCATCCAAAAGTTTTGCAATCTACACCCGAGGAAGAGGAATGGGAAACTTTGACAAAGTTTGCTTTTTTTCAGTATCGCATCTCGTGGTCTGGTAACACACAAGAACAACTTGGTAAATTAGCCGAGATTTTTCATATTGATGAAATTCTGGCACAACTCCCACAAGGGTGCAACCAGTTGATTCTGATTCCCTATCTCTGGTTGCAGTTGTTACCCCTTCATGCCTTACCTTTGCCTAAAGAGGCAGACAAATGCCTTTTGGACAAATTTGAATGTGGCGTCCGTTATGCCCCGAGCTGTCAATTGCTACAACTTAACCAAAAGCGACAACAGTCTGATTTGAGAACGCTGTTTGCTGTGCAAGATCCGTCTTCTAACCTTAAATACGCTAACTTAGAAGTAGAAACCATCCAATCATTCTTTGATTCTACTCAAGTGTTAGTTCAACAGCAAGCTACCGAAACTGCTGTTAAGACCAATCAAAACTTACAATCATCCCACTGTCTGCACTTCTCCTGTCATGGGGAGTTCAACCCGATATCACCTTTAGAATCAGCCCTGTTATTAGCAAAAGAAGAAAGGTCATCAGAACATGGACGCCTCACTTTAGCAGAAATCTTTGGACTGAATTTGACTCATAGCCGCCTTGTCACTCTTTCCGCTTGTGAAACTGGCGTAGCTGACCCCACGAGCACCAGCGATGAATACATTAGTTTGCCCAGTGGCTTTCTGTACGCAGGTAGTTCTAGCGTTGTGAGTTCTCTTTGGACAGTTAACGATCTATCAACTGCAATTTTAATGATTAAGTTCTACGAAAATCTACACGAGGATTTGACTGTAGCTGTCGCTCTCAATCAAGCGCAACTTTGGTTGCGGGATGCTACAAAAAACCAACTGAAAAATTGGATTGAACAACATCATTTATCATTAACACTACGTAAAGCAATTCCAGTACTCGATCGGCAACCGCTACCAGTAAATAGTGACCAACCTTTTCACGACCCTTTCTACTGGGCTGCTTTTTGCGCGGTTGGTAATTGAAATGCTTTTACGTTCTTTCTCTGTTTTCTTTATACTTCACAACCCGCGCTTGACAACATAAACTATTTCCAGGTAGCCGACACGTTTAACTTAACAGCCGACGATGTCGAAAAGCTTGCACGGAACAGCTTTATCCCGGCTTTCATGGACGATGCGGTTAAAGCCGATTATTTGGAGCGGTTTACACGCAAAGTATCCCAACTACGAGCAGATCTGTTTAACCGATGACAGGCTACGAGTACCGCGCTGGTTGTTCTTATAAATGACGAACAAGGATCTAAAACAATGACAAACTGTACTGTTGGTGACTATCTCCTGCTTCGTCTCAAACAGATTGGTGCCAAGCATATCTTTGGTGTCGCAGGTGACTACAATATGGAATTTCTTGACTCTATTGTCAATCAGCCGGACATAGAGTTGGTTACAGCCTGCAACGAACTCAACGCAGCCTACGCTGCTGATGGCTATGGTCGAATTAATGGTATTGCAGCATTAGTCACCACGTTTGGTGTTGGTGAACTCAGCGCCATTAATGGGATTGCCGGCGCTTACGCTGAACACGTCCCTGTTGTAGCGATTACTGGATCTCCTGCCACTAAAAAACAATCATCTGGGGCGCTTGTCCACCATACTTTTGGCACTGGTGATTTTACCATGTTTGCCCGGATGTATGAGAAGGTAACGGAGGCGCAAGCATATTTGACACAAGAGAATGCAACAGCAGAAATCGACAGAGTTCTTGGTGTCTGCCTTCTCAAGAAGTTACCTGTTTACATCTCCCTACCTATGGACGTTGCATCACACGAAGTGGCTGCACCGTCAGATTCATTCATACCCCCTGTCTTTAAGAGCGATCCTGCCACTTTAGCTGAGGCTGTTGATGCGAGTGTGGCGATGTTGGAGAAGGCTGTTAAACCAATCATTCTCGCTGATGTGGGTGTGGATCGCCTTCGCCTACATGAGGAATTGCGATCGCTTCTAGAAGCCACTGGATACCCTTATGCCACCATGAACATGGGAAAGGGGCTTCTTGAAGAAACGCATCCCCAATTCATTGGTATATATAACGGTGCTGCTACTGAGGACTATGTGCGAAAACGTATCGAAGAAGCAGATTGTGTGTTGAGTATCGGTGCTTTGATGACTGATTTCAACACAGGAAAGTTTTCCGCTAAACTCGATCCAGGTCGAACGATTGAAGTGCATGGGCAGTATCTGAAAATTAAGCGTGCCCTGTACAACAATGTAGCGATGGGGGATTTTCTACCTGCTTTAAGCAAACACCTGAAGCACCGCGATGCCAAAACGCTGGACTTAAAGCCGAAGAGGGAGAATTTGGATGCTGGCTTCATGACTCCCGGACAACCCAACTCAACAGCAGCTATTACACAGCAGCGTTTTTGGTACAGACTGGCTCATTTCCTCAGAGAAAATGACATTGTCGTCGCCGAGACTGGAACGTGTTTGTTTGCAGCCGCAGTAGTTCCTTTGCCAAAAGGAACCACCTTCGTTGGACAAGTACTTTGGGGTTCTATTGGCTACTCAGTAGGCTCTTTGCTCGGGTGTGCTTGTGCAGCTCCCTCAAGACGGTCTATCCTACTCGTTGGTGACGGATCGTTCCAAATGACGGCACAAGAATTGTCAACGATATTACGCTACGACCTCAAGCCAATTATTTTTCTTATCAACAATGATGGATACACAATAGAGCGTGATATCCACGGTGAGAAGATGCCATACAATGACATCCAGCCGTGGAAATATCACAAGCTCCATGAAGTTTTTGCTAACAATGGCTGGGGCGTTAAAGTAGGCACCGAGTCAGAGTTAGAGTCAGCACTGCAACAAGCTGAACAATCTAGGGACAAACTTGCCTTCATTGAGGTGGTGATGGACAAAATGGACAGCCCAGAGGTTCTCTTAAAGATGTTGCATCAATAGAGAATGAAATGCCTAATCTGTAAGTCTACCCGCGCCTGAAATTGGTAGATAGTAGTTACGAATTTGTTTGAACTGCTCAACGGATGCATAAGAATAACTCATAAATAATCCTTGTTGTTATTTAAGATTATTTATGATATTAAGTTGCAGATCAAAACCTCACCCCTAACCCCTCTCCTTAGGAAGGAGAGGGGAAATAAAGCGCAGCTTTATTGGGGTGAGGTCATACGTATGATCGCAACTCGGTATGAGTTATAGATAACTATCGGGTCAGATGTGGGGCTGCTGCCGGAAGTAGCTCACCCATTACTGCTCAGCTCCTTTACCTGATTTTGCTAGGTATATGCCAGCTAAAACCACGAAAAAAGCTACCCAGTTGAGGATACTTAACCTTTCTCCAAAGATTTCCCAGGCAAAGATTGCAGTTATGACTGGCTCCAACAGCAAGAAAAGGGAAACAAATCCTGCAGAAAAATTTTTGAGGCTATAAGTTACAATTCCCTGACCTATCACTTGGCAAAGAACACCTAGACCGATGACTGCTAGCCATCCCAAACCAGAATTGGGGAAAAGTTTATTTTCGCTTAGCAAGACAATTGGGAGGGTCAACAAACAGCCGACAGCGCAATTACACAGGAGTATAGTTGTCACTGAAAACTTCTTTAGTAGCTGTTCGCTAATCAGAAAGCTTCCAGCATAGAACACAGCAGAAAGTAAAGCAACAGCATCACCGATGAAGTGTTCGGGAGACACTTGCAAATCTTCAACTCCAACGGCGATCGCTCCCCCCGATGCTAGTGCTAAGCCAATGAGAAATTTGCCATCAAAGTAATGACCCAAAAATAGGCAGTCTCCTATAGTGGCGAAAACTGGAGTCAGATTATGTAGTAAATTTGAGTTGGCAACGCTGGTTTGAGTCAGAGACCAAGCCCAAGAGAGTAAGCACAGCGCAGAAATACCACAAGATACCACAAAGAGGGCTAGATCGCGAATTGTCCATGGCTTTGGTTGCACTTCATAGTCGTGGGATTTTGTGTTGCGTGCCCTGTTGATCGCTTTCCACATCAAGAGTGTTAAACTCCCTATCCAAAGGCGATTAAAGATTGTGGCATTTGGACCAAGTTCGTTTTCGCTCAATTTGATAAAGATTGCAGCGAAGGATAAAATCAATACTGCTATAAATAATAGGGTTAAATTAATCAAATCAAGTGTTGGCTTTGTTTGTTGCTGTGGGAATTCTGCTTGATTGAGCATAATTAGAGTTAATGAAGTTGATGTTGTTTCGCTTAAAAGTTACCTTGGATCATTGATCTGAAGTTAAATCTACCACTGTGTCAATAAGTAATTTTACTTAATTTTTCTCTGCCACCCCGTGGAGAACTTACTATCTGGGAGAGTACTGAGCGTGAATATTACGTTTCACGCTCCCGGATATCGTTGTGCTTGACCGCAGGACTTAATTTGGCCTTGCCATACTTTTGACTCTGTTGTCTATTTTTTAACAAAAATTATATTTCTAAATCAGTTTAAAAGGAGATTATTTATACACTGTTAATCATATTTAAGATAGATGAAGGGTACTGGTAGCAGGAGTTACACAAAGCCTTAATAATTGCGTTGGCTTTGTTGCTGACGACACCAATTTATGGAAACTAACAACAGATAATACACTGAAGAGCGATCAAGTTGCATGTTGCTATTGTTGGCGGTGGTGTTTCCGGAGTATACAGCGCTTGACGCCTGATGCAGTGTGACCTAAGTACATGCGAAGCCCTCAAAGCAGAGGCTAAAGATAGTCGAACAGGCAAACTGAAAATCGGCGTGTCCCTTGCAAAGCGATCGCCGAAGGTGGGCGTTTATTGTCGCTTGTGCCACCCGGTATGCCCAAAGAGCTTGCACAGTGTGAGGTTTCGGAATGTGCTCAATGTGATCAGCAACGAAGCCTACGAATTCATGCGCTATGCGGGTGGTTTTGACACAATGTTGAGTAACTGGAATGCCGCCGATGCCTTACCCTGGTATCTCGCCTATTTCGGACCAGAGGTCAATTACATGGGGTTGGTAGATGGATATGAAGCTATACCACTTAAGTGTGACGAATTTGTGAAGGCGATCGCACAAAATCTTCGCTGCAATTCACGCCCTCGTTCACGCGTAACCTATTTACTCACAAACTATGAGTAACTAAAAGCACCCGAACTGAGGGCAGAAACTCTACCTAGTGATAGAAGTAAGTAATTTAGAATTTTTAATACTCTAACCATAGCAAACAATTTCTAATTTTTTATTTTTTACCTCCACGCTATTTTTTGACCTAATTTGTAAAACTTAACTAATTATCATATCAGATTTACTACTAAAGTTTTTCAAAGCATGATTGAAGTTTTGGCAAGACAATAAATTTAGGAAAAAAAATGACAATTGAGAGTCATCAAAAATATAAAGGCAGAGTACTTGTTATTGGTGCGGGTGTAAGTGGTCTCGTGACATCGCTTTGTTTGCAAAGAAATGGATTTAAGGTAACACTGGTAGCGTCTAATTTTGCTCCAGAAATAACTTCAGTTGTCGCAGCAGCTTTGTGGCAATGGCCGCCTCCAGCGCTAGGTAAAGATGATCATGACCAAACCTTGCTCACACGCTCCAAAAAATGGTGCATGGCTTCCTACGATTATTTTGCTAATCTTGCCTCCTCGCCAGAAACAGGTGTTTTTATGCGACCTGTAGTAGTTTATTTTAAGCATCTGGTCAAGGATAATCCTAGTGATCGGTCGAGAATGAACGAACTGCAAGATAAAGTGCATCATTTTGTGCATACTCCTGCTTTGATAACAGAAAATCAAATCAATACTGAGATAGGTTTACTAGACGCTTATTCACATCTTGCGCCCATGATTGATATGGATGTTTACATGGGCTGGTTGCTTAAAGAAGTTCAGCAAGCTGATGGTCAGGTGTTAACTAGGAAAATATCTGGCAATTTAAAAGATGAAGAAGAAAAGCTCAAAAAAGACTTTGGTGTTGACGTGATTGTCAACTGTGCAGGTCTGGGAGCTATAGAACTTACTAATGAAGATATGTATCCTCTTAGAGGAGCATGGATTCGTGTTTATAACGATGGGAAAACGATACCTCGAATCACCAAGGCTCATTGGTTATCCCACGATGAATCCTCCGACAAGGACATGATTTACATAGTGCCAAAAGGAGATAACATACTCCTTCTTGGAGGTTTGGTAGAACCAGATAAATGGGATTTGAATATTGGCTTAGAAAATTACGATCCAGTAAGGGATATGCTGAGGCGATGTGTTGAGTTTATGCCAGCGCTAAAAGATGCCCAAATTGATTTTAATGAGCCTGTTCGTGTAGGTTTGCGTCCTTTTAGAAGGCAGAATGTCCGTTTGGAAAGAGAACAAGACACAAGCATCATTCATAACTATGGACATGGCGGTGCGGGTGTAACTTTATCATGGGGGTGCGCAATGGATGTCGTAGAAATAGCGAAAGAACTCGTACAACAAAGGCTGAAATGCTCCATTGTTTAAAAGGTGTTGTCATGGGCGATCGCCTTTACCCCTATGCCTCCTTATGGTATATTCAATTACTATACATTTACCAGACGACGATTAGGGGTTGTCATAGACCAAAGCATTTTTTGCCTAGTAGTTAGAAAAATTTTTCCGACATAATTTTTCCGACATAAATAATTTTAGTTATGTCTCTAAAAATCAGATGCTTGTAAAAAGCTATTAAATTTTCTGCTTTTTGTGGGAACATCAGCACATCATTTGTAAAGGAATAAAGCCTCTATGACTACAGCGGGATCGTTTGCGGATTTGGTCATACAGTTTGGTGACATTAGGGGAATCACAAGCCTTCCTAATGACCAAGGATTCGTGGAGATTACGATCGCAAATCAAGGTGAAGAGCGTGTCGAGGGTCGTTTCGGTGTCAACCTGTATGCATCAACAAACTCAGTTCTTGAACTACCTCTGAACTCTGGTACCCAACAGGGTAGAGATGAACTGTTAGGCTTTATTCAACCAGATATAAGCTTGGGGTCAGGTGAGTCGGAAACCATTACTCTAAATTTTGCCGATTCCAGGCTGCGTGTTCCCTCTATAGTAGCGCCCGGTTCTTACCATCTGATTGCACAAGTTGACCCTGCTAACACCGTTGTTGAAAGCAATGAAGAAAACAATTTAGCTAGCACGCAAGTTTCTACAGAAGGTAGCGATGTCATCATCACTTGGAATGCAGTAGCTTTGAACCTCGCCGGCGACACTGAGCGGCTGTTTCCGCCAGTTTTAGCACGCAATTTAGCTATTATGCACGGGGCAGTGTACGACGCTGTGAACGCGATTGATCGAAGCTATATGCCTTATCTGGTAGAAGTAGAGCCAAAAGAAGCAAAAGGGGCATCGCCAGAGGCTGCTGCTGCTGCTGCCGCACATCGTGTACTACTCAATTTGTACCCACAGCAAGCTGTCGAGTTGAACCAGCAGCTAACTAAGTCACTGGCGGCAATTCCTGATGGTTTGACTGAGGATAAAGGCGTTGTTCTAGGACAATTTGTTGCCGATCGCATCCTTGCTGCTCGTAGCGAAGATGGTTCGTCTAATTCCCAGCAGGACTACATACCAGGCGATCAACCAGGTGAGTGGCGACCAACTTTTCCTAACTACCTGCCTGCAAGATTTGTAAATTGGGGCGAAGTCACTCCCTTTGTCATCCCCTCAGTTTTGGACTATCGGACGGATGGTCCTCCTGATTTGACTAGTGAGTTATATGCACAGAACCTTAATGAGGTCAAGTCTTTGGGCAGCCTCAATAGCTTAACGCGCACACCAGAACAAACAGAAATTGCTAAGTTCTGGTCTTTTGACCACACATACTCCTTCAGTATTCAGGGTTTCTGGAACAAGATTGGGGAAGAAATAGCCCTGAAAGAGGGGAATACGTTGGTCGAAAACGCTCGGTTTTTTGCGTTGCTAAACTTAGCACAGGCTGACGCAGGCATTACTGTGATCGATTCCAAGTACTTCCATAATTTCTGGCGACCGATTACTGCCATTAGGGAAGCTGACACTGATGGCAATCTAGACACAGTTGCCGATCCGGACTGGGTATCACTGATCAACCTTTCATCTACTCCCGAGTATATAGGAGGGCACTCGATTGTTGCCGGGGCTGCCGTCGCAGTTTTAGAAGACTTTTTTGGTGAAGATTACAGCTTTAGTACGACTTCGCCAGAACTACCTGGTGTTGTTCGCTCATATGATAGTTTCTCCGAAGCCGGTTTAGAAGCTTCTTTAAGCCGCATCTACGCTGGGCTTCACTATCGATTCACCCATGAAGTATCTTTTGGACTGGGAGAAATGCTAGGCGAAGATGTAGTCCAAAATGCCTTGTTGCCAACGGACAGCTTGAACGCGTTAAATGCAACCAGCATCATTTAACGAATCTTTTTTGAACAAAATCCCCACGAATTCGGCGATCGCTTCGCTGCTGCCTAAGCGCAAAGCGCACGCACTCGCGTTAGTCCCTGAGTCCTTACGGACACGCTTCGCGAACGGCAGATCGCTACTTTTCTCCCAGATGCAATATTCTACTATCATTTCATGCTGGCGGTAGCGCAGATTTGACACTCTCCGTCCTTATAGGGCGGAGAGTGTCAACTACTTTTTCAACGCACTAGCGCGATAAAAGCGGAAAAACAAGTTGATCGTAATTAGCGAAGCCGAAAGGACAATTGATAGTAAGCTGGGTCGATGAATTAGGAACCTATCCATCTGTTTCGGGAATCTCCCGACTTCAGGCGGGAGAGGATGTCAAAGCATTGCAATTTATGATGCTTCCCCCGACTTCGCCGAAGTTGTCGGGGATCTTTTTGTTCGTAACTCCTACACGGATTGCTATGTTTAGTCAGAAACTATGAGTGACTAAAAGCACGCGAACTCAGGGCAGAAACTCTACCTAGTGATAGAAATAAATAATTTACAATTTTTAATATTCTAACGATAGCAAACAAATTCTAATTTTTTATTTCTTAACTCGACGCTATTTTATGAGATAATCAAATGGGCAATCCTGCCAGATTTTTGTTGAACAAGATAGGTGGCGCTTTATTGTTGCTGACACTATTGACCGCGTGTAGTAGCAAATCCTCCACTTCAGAACTTACAAAAGAGTTACAAACAGTGACCTCATGGGCAGCAACTGCCGAGATGACTGGCGATGGCTGGATACGCGGCAATGTCCCGACGGTCTACGCAAAACAAACACTCTCTACAACGCTTGAAAAACTTCATAAAGAAACAGAAAAGATAGCACAGTCATTATCTGACCCCACGCAACGTCGCACGATACTGGATCATCTACAGCGTCTCGAATCCACAGTGGGTCAGATGTCAAGGGCGGTGGAACAAAAAGACCGCACTGCGACTGCTCAAAAGCTAAGACAGCTATCAACCCAAAAGCAAACAATTAGCACGTTTGCCACGGTAGCAGGTGAGCAGCCATGAATAAAATTCTGCAAATTACGCTTGGCATCGTCACGAGTATCGGTGGCTTTCTGGGCGCAGGCGCGATCGCTACAGCAGCAGAAGCTGGATCTGTGTTTGGCTTCCAACTGATCTGGGCAATCCTCTTAGGCGCGATTTGCGTAATCTTTCTGGTAGAAATGTCAGGGCGGATGGCAGCCGTAAGCAAACATACGTTAGCCTCGGCGATCCGCGAGCGTTTTGGGTTCAACTATTTTGTCATTCCACTATGCGGCGAAATTGTGGTCGATTTTCTGGGACTGGCGGTTGAAATCGGTGGCGTTTCTATCGCACTACAACTGCTAACGGGGATTAGCTTTCAATGGTTTGCTCTGCCCGTTGCTATGGTGATTTGGTTGGTACTTTGGAAAGGCAACTTGGGCATCATCTCTAATGGCGTTTCCCTGCTTGGACTGATCACGCTGACCTTTGTTTTCGCAACTTTCAAGCTTCATCCTGAACTAACACAAATCGGTTCTGGCTTGTTGCCGACTCTGCCACACTCTAACACCGCACATTATTTATACATTGCGGTTAGTATCCTCGGCGCATCGATAGGACCTCACCTGTTTTATTTCTACTGATCGACTGTAGTAGAAGACCAATGGGATGAAAAGAATATCGGTGCTAATCGCGCTATTGCCTCTTTAGGCATGGGCTTCGGTAACATAGTATCGCTGGGTGTGCTGATTGTAGCAGCGATGGTACTTCACCCCAAGGGTATCCAAGTTGATAACTACTTGCAAGCAGCGCTGATGCTGACCCAACCCTTCGGTTACTGGGGCTTCGTGCTGTTCGCAGCGTCGCTGGGTATCGGCTGCTTTGGGGCTGCACTGGAGGCAAGCCTTAGCTTCACCTATATTGTGGCTCAAGCTTTGGGGTGGAATTGGGGCGAAAATCTCAAACCGAAGGAAGCGGCACGGTTTAGTTTCGTCTACACGGTGTTCGTCTTTCTGGCATCATTGCTGATGGTCGTTGGCATCGACCCCTTAAAACTGACGCTGTTCACAATGGCGATTACAGTACTCATCTTACCGCCGGCGATCGTACCTTTGCTAGTCTTGATGAATGATAACCACTACGTTGGCAAGTATCGTAATGGTTGGATTAGTAATAGCGTAATCATCTTTGCGATCGCCCTCTCGTTTGTCTTGGCAATTATTGCCATCCCTTTGGAAATTCTTGGAGGTTGAGATGGACGTGATCCGAGATGTTTTGGATAACCAGTTGGTTGACCGCAATAATTGCAAAATGGGCAGAGTCGATGGGATTGTGATGGAGTTACCCGAAGGGCAACCACCACGACTGGCTTACATCGAAGTGGGTATGCCAACCCTCGCCCGAAGGCTGCATCCACGCTTAGAACGTTGGGTAGCAGCACTTGCAAGCAAGTGGGGTACCAAGCACAGTGAGTCATTTCGGATTCCTTTTTCAAAAGTGCGCGACGTTGGCATTGATGTAAATGTTGACCTCGATGCCGAAGCAACGCCAGTGTTAGCTAACGAAAAATGGCTACGGGAACACATTATCGAACGGATTCCAGGGGGAAAGTAATGGCTTCGGGTGAAATTCATCTTGAATTATTGCTTAGCAAAGCGGTGCTGGATCGAGAAGGCAAAGAGGTCGGACGTATTGAAGAGGTACGTGCCCAAAAGCAAGGGAATGAATGGATCGTCCAGGAGTATCTGATTGGCTCTGCTGCCATCTTAGAACGGCTATCAGCTTGGACAATTGGACTCAAAATTTTGCACCTCTTGGGAGCGCGTCAAGGTATAGGCGGGTACAGAGTGCCTTGGGACAAGCTGGATTTGACTGACCCCCAAAAACCACGGCTGCGTTGTCTCAAGCACGAATTGAAGACATTTTCCCCTGAACAGCAAGAAGTGACAATAAATGGAAAATAAAACAATGGCAATTGTACTGTTGGCAACTATCTATTACTTCTTCAAAGAATGAAATGCCCTATTTATAAAAACCTCACTGAACGAAAAATGTATTTGACAAAAGTTTATGTAGGCGTGTAGCCACAATTGTTAATTACCCTTATACTGCCATGTTTTACACTAGCTTTGAACATAATATGTTCTGCAGATGGATCAACTCTGACAATTCTGTAGGAACTATCTTATATATTCATGGTTTGGGTGAATCTAGTCTCTGCTTTGAATCACTGATTCAAAATGAGCATCTTTGCCAATGGTCTCACATTGCATTAGACCTTGAAGGTTATGGAAAAAGTCTTTGGTCTGTGACGCCAAAATCTCTCGAAGAACACGCTGATAGTTTGGCAAGGTGGCTGCAATTTCAAAGTATCAACCAGGTAATAATACTAGGTCATTCGATGGGAGGAGTGATTGGTTTGATATTGTCTGAGAAATACCCTGAACTTGTGCAAGGTTTCATTAACGTTGAAGGTAATATTTCTATCGAAGACTGTACCTTTAGTAGTCAAGCTGCGTCCTATTCTTTAGAAGATTTCCAGAAATATGGGTTCAACACTATCCGCAACTCTATATACTCTGATGGATTGGAAGACTTTGCACTGCGTAGTTATTATGCCAGCCTCTGCTTGTGTCAGCAACAGACATACTATTTAAACAGCAAAGAATTAGTTGAACTTTCTAGAGGCGCTCAGTTAGCTAAAAGGCTCGGTACCCTGGAAATTCCTTTGATATATTTGCTGGGAAATCCACGCGGTACGGCAGAACTTTCTCGTTCTATGCTGACTGCATCAGATGTTGAATGGCGAGCAATTGAAGATGCAGGTCACTGGCCTTTCATAGACCAACCAAAAACGTTTGTTAATGAAATGTTGTGTTTTTTGAGTCAACTTCACTCGTGACAATTTGCGTTGTCACAAGGTTTACAACAACTTCAGTGACCTAAATATATATAATTTGTAAAAAATACATAAATGTAGAGACGCGTAAACCGGAGGTTTTCCCGCAGGGATACTGCAAGCGCGTCTCTACCCTAAGCGGGAATTTTACGAATGATGAGCGGATTGCTGTAGATATATAAATTTAGCAACAGGATATGGTCAAAAATAGTGACACAAAACTTTGATGCAATTGTTCTAGGTGCTGGTGTTATGGGAAGTGCAACCGCCTACTACCTAGCTAAAGCCGGAGTGCGAGTGCTGCTGTTGGAACAGTTTGAGTTGAACCACCAAAAAGGAAGTTCCTATGGTTATTCACGAGTCATCCGCTATACGCACGACCACCCAATTTACATCAATATGGCACGCGCCGCTTATCAGCTATGGTTTGCGTTGGAAGACGAGACGGGAGAAAAGCTTTACGTCAAAACAGGAGGGCTGGATATCAGCTTCCCACAGCAGCCAACATTCCAGAAAAGGCTAAAGTGTGCTTCGGAGGCGGGGTTGGAATATGAATATCTCACAGACTCTGAGGTTTGCAAACGATTTCCCCAATTCCACCCAGATGAAGGAATGCACGCCCTGTACCACCCAGACACAGGGTATCTTCGGGCTTCTCGCTGCGTTCTAGCTTTCACTCGAAGAGCGCAAACGCTTGGTACAACACTCATTGACCAAACTCCAGTAACGAGCATCAGCAAGAGCGAGAATGGAGTTACGGTCTTTACTACCACAGAAAGTTACACAGCTGACCTACTAGTGCTGACTGCGGGCAGTTGGACCAACGAACTCTTAGCACAACTGGGATTGAATTTACCGCTGTGTGTGATGCCTATGCAGTTGGGCTTTTTTCAGGCAACCCCAAAGTCGGAGTTCTTGGCAGAGCGCTTTCCGGTGTTTTACTTCCATATCAAGGACAACTATGGAGACACGCCCTACGGCATTGCTGATGATGGCGGCATCGGTGTGAAAGTTTCAACCTGCTACGGGTGGGAAACGGTCAGTAGTCCCACTCAGGTTGATTATACTCCCAGTCAGTTGTGGATTGAAGACATTCGCCAATTCATACGTCGGTACGTTCCTAGTGCTAATGGACAGTTAATGTCTACCCGCCGCTGCCTCTACACTATGACTCCAGACAAACATTTTATCATCGACTCCCACCCGGACTACCCACATATAGTAATTGCGGCAGGCTTTTGTGGGCGTGGCTTCAACTTCTCGACGCTAGTTGGCAAAATACTAGCGGATCTGGCTCTATTCGGAAAAACAGAGCATGATACGAGTTTGTTTAAACTATCTAGGTTCCAACAATAACTGATACTGTTGGCGAAGTCAAAAAATGCCATCACTTGGGTGGATCGATGAGAGCTTTAAATGTCTTTTTAAAACAGAGGAAGTAGAGATGAGTTTTCCTGAGCCTAATATTATAGTTGATGTCATTGTTGTTGGCTACGGTGCAGCAGGAGCAACTGCGGCATTGACCGCCCATGAACACGGCGCTCAGACTTTAATCCTGGAGAAAATGCCGCGCGGGGGTGGGAATTCTTATGTGTCATCAGCAAACATGGTTTTTCCTAAAAATACTGCGGACGCTGACAAATTCGCCGATTACTTAAATGAAGTTAACTTTGGCACAACAGAGCGTGAACTTGTTGATACCTTTGTTCAAGGGCTGCTAGAAAACCCGGCTTGGCTAGAGTCGTTGGGAGGAGAGTTGGAAATCTACGATGGCTTCAAACAAGATCCTTCACTTTCTTACTACATTCCCAACCTCACTTTTCCTGGGCTACCAAGTGCTCAAGGTTTGGAAGTTGTAGCCCTCCATCTCAAGCAAACAGAGACTTGTCCTGAACCGACGGGGGGTCATCGTCTTTGGAAACTTTTAGATCGACACGTAAAATCGCGTCGTATCAAAGTCATGGTTTCCACTCCCACCAAAGAGCTAGTGAAGAACTCTCGCGGTGAGATTATCGGGGTGATTGCTGAGACAGAAGGGCAAGAAATCTTCATTTGCGCGAAGAAAGGTGTCATTATGACCTGCGGTGGTTTCGAGAATAATCAAAAAATGAAATCGGAGAATTTGGACCCGAAGAAGGATATTGGCTTGCTTGGAAGTCCGGGAAATACGGGTGATGGTATCAAAATGGTACAAAAAGTTGGTGCCCAACTTTGGCATATGAACGCCCAAGCAACTGTACTGGGGTTCAAGCCTGCGGAATTTGAAACTGGTTTTGCTATTACGCTCCGCAAACCGGGTTTCATTTATGTGGATCGGTACGGGAACCGTTTTCTCGATGAGACACGACTCGAAGCTCATGAAGCGGGTGTCGCAACTAGTGAATTTGATACGCGAACCTACACCTACTCTCGCCTACCTTGTTATGTGATTATGGACGAGGAAAATGCACGCGGCAAATCGCTTTGTTTAAGTATTTTCTCGAATAATGTAGTTGCTTTAGACTATAAGTGGAGTGAGGACAACTCCAAGGAAATTGAAAAAGGTTGGATCTTGAAAGCGGATAATCTGAACGAACTGAGTAAATTGCTACAGCTTGATGAGACAGCTTTGCAATTGTCTATTGGTAAATATAATCACTTCTGCTGCTCTGGCGTAGACTCTGATTTTGGGCGTAAGCCAGAGACTTTGAAACCGATCAAACCCCCATATTACGCAATGCAACTGATGCCACTGCTATACAATACACAAGGTGGTCCGCGACGTGACAAACAGGCGCGGGTTCTAGATCCAGATGGCAATCCCATACCAAGGCTGTATGCTGCGGGGGAGTTTGGTTCGATTTGGGGGTTTCGATATCAAACATCGACGAACGTTTCCGAATGTCTCGTTTACGGGCGGATCGCGGGTAAAAATGCTGCTAAAAGTTAAGTAAAAACCTCAATATAGAATCAAAGGAGCGATCGCTAGTTTTTCTAACCCAAGAAGTTAGTTTTTTAGATTTTTATGGATTTGCCTAACATCGAAACGTACATTAGTCCAACAGATTTACTCTCAGTCGAAAACTGGCAGCAGGGATGGGCACCTCTTGCTGGCGGCACCTGGATCTTCTCCCACCAGGAACCTGATTTAAAAGTGCTAATAGATTTGGAGAAATTAGGCTGGTCAGAAATTGAAATCATGCCATCTGGTTTAGCGATCGGTGCAACTTGCCCTATGGCAAAATTGCGCCAATGGGACTGTCCTCTCAATTGGACATCTGTGAAAGCACTTCACCGCGCCATTGACGAGTTGGCATCATTTAAAGTCACCAATAAAGCGACTGTGGGGGGCAACCTTTGTTTAGCCTTAGCTGCAAGTACTTTTGCACCCGTTATGGTTGCGTTGGGGGCAAGCTACGAAATCGTGAGTTCAGGTTCTCCACCTCGCTTTGTTCCAGCCAGAGATTTCCAAATTGGGGTGCAGCAAACAATCCTGCAACCCGGAGAACTTTTGCGAAGAATCTTGATTCCTGTATCTAACTTAGAATGGCAAATTAGCTATCAGCGGATTTGCGTTGCCACTGCCGGTTATGCAGTGTCAATAGTGGTAGCAGCTTATAATCGAAAAACAGCCCAAGTACGGTTTGGACTCGGTGCTAGTGTTCCCGCACCACGAATCGTGGAGTTTGCAGCACCTCCCACTCCAAAAGAACTCTGCGAAGCACTCTTCGAGCAGCTTCCGGTTGATTGTTTTCTAGAAGATGAAAGGGCAAGTGCGGCTTATCGCCAACACGTCACGAAAGTTTTAATGCAGCGAACACTCTCAGAAGTTTTATGCCAGAATCGATAACTTTTCAACTCAACGGCAAGACCTATAGCGAAACCTGTTCCCCAGGAACAAGCTTACTCAGTTTGTTACGCAATCTAGGCAGGGTTGGTGTGCATCGTGTTTGCGAAACTGGCGATTGTGGCAGTTGCACTGTTTGGGTAGATGGCGCGCCGATTCATAGCTGTATTTACCCAGCCATGCAAATTGAAGGTCACTCTGTCACCACGATTGAAGGACTTGTGGTGGATGGTGAAATGGCACCGATGCAGCAAGCTTTTTTAGATTGCCAAGGGTTCCAGTGTGGGTTCTGCACCCCTGGCATGATTATGAGTGCCGAGAAAATTGTAGAACTTTCGGATGCAACGTCTCTACAAGAGACAGAAGCAGAAATTCGCAGAGCTTTAGAAGGAAATTTATGTCGCTGCACTGGTTACCAGGCAATCATCGATAGCATTCTCATGCGGACTGGTAAGGGCAGCTGTCGGACGCCAGAACGCTTGCAGTTGACGACTACCTCCGGACCAGTTGGGCAGAGTATTCCCAAGCAGGACGGTGTAAAAATCGTCACAGGTCAACCAGCCTACACAGCAGACTGGACGCCTGAAGGGTTGTTGCATTTGAAGGTACTGCGATCGCCTCATCCCCACGCCCGCATCCGCTGTATCCACACAGAAAAAGCAAAAGCCTTAAGTGGGGTGCATGCAGTTTTTACCCATGAGGATGTACCGCGAATACCCTACAGCACTGCTGGTAGAGGAGAGCCAGTGCCAGACCCCTTGGACCACTATTTGCTGGACAACAAAGTGCGCTTTATTGGCGATCGCGTTGCAGCTGTCGTTGCCGAATCTTCAAGCATTGCTGAACTCGCGTGTCAGTTGATTGAAGTGGATTACGAAATCCTACCCCATGTCACCGATCCAATTGCAGCAATGAACGATAGCGCTGTTGTGATTCATGATGAACAAGAGTCGTCCCAAATTTATGATGCCCAGCACAATATTGCAGCTAAAGTTGTTCTAGAGAATGGCAACGTAGAACAGGGATTTGCACAAGCTGATTTGATTGTCGAAAACACTTATCATCTTCCAGCTGTTCAGCACGTTCACTTGGAGCCTCACGTTAGTGTCAGTTGGCTTGAAGTTGACGGAACACTGGTAATACGCTCCAGCACCCAAGTCCCATTTCACTGTCAAAGGCAGCTTAGTCAAATTTTCCAGTTGCCAAAGGAAAAAATTCGGATTTACAAACCACAGATTGGTGGAGGATTTGGCAACAAACAAGAGTATCTTACAGAAGACCTTTGCGCCTTAGCAACGCTACGTACCGGAAAGCCAGTGCAATGGGAATTCACAAGGGAAGAGGAATTCACCGCAACTAATAGCCGCCATGCGATGACAATTCACTTGAAAACTGGGGTGAAAGCAGATGGTACGCTGGTGGCTCAGGATATGGAAGTCATAGCAAACACGGGAGCTTATGGCAATCATGGTCCAACTGTTATTTATAACACAGGTCGCTTTCCTCTTGGTTTGTACCGTTGTCCCCATCAACGATTTCTGGGGCTAGCTGTTTACACTAATATCATGCCTGGTGGGGGTTTTCGTGGATATGGTGTAACTCAAGGCTCCTTTGCCGTTGAATCCCATATGGATGAAATTGCTGAAAAACTAGGTATAGATCCGATTGAAATCCATCAGAAAAATATCATTCGTCCAGACGATGAAATCAAACTAGGAAGTGAAAAAGAAGATCACATCAACGTAATTGGCAGCTACGCAGTGCAAGAATGCTTTGATGCTGTCACGCAGGCGCTGGGTTATGCTCCTGGAATGCCAAGAGTTATAGATGGACATCTGCGACGCTCTGTTGGGTTTGCAGTTGCAATGCAGGGCAGTGGTTTAACCAAAATACATCATGCTGGGGCTAAACTATCACTAAAAGCCAACGGAAAGTATGAACTGAGAACTGGATCAGTTGACGTTGGCACTGGTTCAGATACTTCCCTGCGGCAAATTGCTGCCCAGGTTCTTGGTGCAGAGGTTGCTGATATTGAATTCCTCGCTGCTGATACGCACCGCACACCATTTGATGCCGGAGCTTATGCTTCTTCCACCACTAGCATATCAGGTCAAGCTGTCAATAAAGTCGCGCAAAAATTGCGATCGCGTCTGGTAGAATTTGCGGCAAAACTCTTGCATGCTCAACCAGAAGAAATTACCCTTGCTGGGTTAACTGTCAAGGCAAAACAGCAAGAAATTTCTCTACAAGAACTTGTGGCATTGGCTCAAAAAGAACAGGAATCTCTAGAAGTAGAGATAGATTATACAGCAGATGTGTCTTCTTTGAGCTTTACAGTTGCGGGGGTCGAAGTCGAAGTTGATACTGAGACTGGACGGATTACAGTTGTGCGTTGCGTCCAAGCCTTTGATATAGGTACTGCAATTAATCCCAGAATTTGCCACGGTCAAGCGACTGGTGCAATTGTCATGGGATTAGGATATGCTCTGTGGGAAGAACTCCGCAAGGACAACTACGGGCGGATTCTTAACCCAGCACTGCGTACCTACCGGATTCCCACCGCACAGGATGTACCACCAATGGAAATCATTTTGGTAGAAAAAGCAGATCCCAATGGTCCGTTTGGTGCTAAGGGGATAGGAGAAATTGGGATTAATTGTATTGCACCTGCGATCGCCAATGCCGTTTTTCATGCAACGGGTGTCAGGCTGACTCAACTTCCTATGACACCAGAAAGAGTTTGGAGAGCTTTAAATGCTTGAGTTCTTAATAACATTCCACGCCCGCAAGTAGATGCCATTTTGAATGTCTTGCAGGAGTATTTAATAATCTAGTACAACGCGGCGTAAATAGGGCAACCCTTCGGGTTCACCAGTCGCCTAGGTCGGGAAACCCTCCTGCAGCGCTGGTTCACCATTTAAAATCCCTAAAAACCTCATTCCATAATACTTTTGACTTGTTACCTTCACTTTTGACTTCCGCCTTGCGGTACTAGCTCCTAAACCGAAGTATTTGTAATCAATAGAGGTTTTCATGCTTACAAAAGAGCTCAAAGCGTTTATCCAACGCATCCCTAAAGCTGAATTGCACTGTCATTTAGAAGGTTCAATTCAACCAGCAACTTTATTAAAGTTAGCTGCACGCCACTCTATTAAGTTACCTTTTGAAGACGAAGAAAGCGCTAAAAAGTTTTACGAATTTGAAAACCTCAACCAGTTTATTGATATCTTATCGCTCACCTCTTCAACTTTACAAACAGCAGAAGACTTTAAGACCATTACCGTTGAATTTGGTGCCGACGCAGCGCGACAAAATATTGCCTACCGCGAAGTGTTTTTCAGTTATGATGCTCATCGAAACCGTGGAATTGAGTGGGAAACAGTGATTTCGGGTATTGCTGCTGGTCGCATTGAGAGCAAAGAACGATACGGTGTAGAAATGTGGTTTATTGCAGACATGGACAGGACAACCGATCCAGAAGCGAGCCTGAGTATGGTGGAACTAGCTCACAAAAGCCGAGAACAAGCCGGAATCATTGGTGTTGGGATGGACAGTAAGGAAGCTCTTAACCCTGCTTCCCGTCACAAGGTAGCATTCGATCGGGCAAAAGAATTAGGCTTTAGGCTTGTTGCTCACGCAGGTGAAGACGCAGGTCCAGAGAGTGTTTGGGATGCACTCGATATGGGTGTTGAACGCATCGACCACGGTGTGCGCTCTATAGAAGATGATAAACTGTTACAGCGCTTAGTGGAAATCCAAATTCCCCTGACGGTCTGCCCAGTTAGTAACATTCAGTTAAAAATCTTCCCAAATATGGCAGCTCACCCAATCAAGCGACTGATGGATGCTGGCGTTTTTGTCACCGTCAACTCGGACGATCCGCCGATGTTTCATGCAGACGTTGTTGAAAACTATTTGCAGGTAGCTGACACATTTAACTTAACAGCCGATGATATCGAGAAGCTGGCACAAAATAGCTTTATCGCGGCTTTTATGGACTCGGCGGCGCGCTCCAATTATTTACAGCAGTTTACAGACAAAGTATCCCAACTGCGAGCAGAGCTATTCAACCAAGGCTGCACTAATACGCCTACTGCTTAAAATGCTTCTCCTGGTAAGAGATAAGAATGACAAATTTTACTGTTGGCGAATATCTGCTGCTTCGTCTCAAAGAGATTGGCGTTAAGCATATCTTTGGTGTCGCTGGTATCAACTTTTGGTCAGATGACCACTCACATAATCTCTATCTGGAGAAGTAATCAATATTCCGTACAACATCTGCTTTTTAGTAGATAAAGCGATGCAAGTAGTAATACGATATTATTACTGTGCCAATTAAACAGTAAATATCATGTAAAAAAAAGAATTTCTCTATCTAAATACAATTAACGAGAAAAGGGAAAAAATAACTTGACTGTAAGAGCGCTTCACCTTATGCTGCGATCGCAACTTTTAAGTGACAGCCGCACTCATCTGATAGAATGGCAAGCCTTTTCGGCTCGCTCTCACCTTTAGCAAGAGTAAGCGTGAAATGACTTAGGAATGCGGAAAAATGGCTACTAGTATATCAGTCAACAAACATATGCTAAGCGATCGCATTGACTAGAATTGGGACTATATATTTTCTCTGTACCCACTTCACCTTAATTGCGTTGCTTTTGTTACTGACGACATCAATTTATGGAAACTGTCGTTATGCTAACTTTTTGCTGGCTACCGCTTGGAGTAGTGATGTAGGCAGCGATCACCGCTATCTTACCCAGTATAAGCCTGTATCGCTTGGGACAACAACTGGAAAGTTTGGATCAATACACGAGCGCTACACCTCAGCTACATTCGATTTACCGCTATGCCATGTTGTGTGAGCGAGACTTTTTTCAGGCGGTATGCATAAAATGACTTGATTTACACCTGATTGTCAAGGAAAAAATGGAAACTTCAGAAGGGTTGCTATTAAATAATAATAGTTCTCAGACTTGGGCTTATGGTCTTGACGGTACAAGCCAATTGACAACAGACGGACTCATTCTTTCATCAAACAACTCGATGGGAGGACTTGTGTATGGCAACTATAGTCCAACCCAGTTGTTCACCAATCCGCTAGATCCCCTGACAGCAGAAGAAATTACCACCGCCGTAGGTATTGTTAAACAGACTCAGAACCTCAGCGACTCAGCGCTTTTTCCTAGCGTCAACCTGTTTGAACCTGACAAAGCCTCTGTCCTAGCATACACCCCAGGCAGCCCCATTGACCGTGAAGCCAAAATCGTCGTTCTGGAAAGAGAACAAAATAAAGTTTTCGAGGGTATCGTAGACCTTAACGCCCAACAACTGACTTCTTGGCAAGAAATTCCTGGTGTCCAACCAAATCTTACTGAACCCGAAGAGCGGGAAATCGTTTCCTCTGTTGTCAAAGCTGACCCCAGATGGCAAGAAGCCATGAGAGAACGCGGCATCAGCAACTTTGATGATATAGTTGTTACTGGCTCGGCTCCCGGCAATCTTACAGCCGAAGAACGTGCTAGTGGAGTGCGTCTAATTCGAGGACTCTCCTACCTGCAAACCGGGGACAATAACTACTACGCGCATCCGATAGAAGGTGTCCTCGCCACAGTCAATCTTAACACTAAAGAAGTCATCAATTTCATCGATACGGGCGTTGTTCCCATCTCAAAAGACAACGCCGGACTAGATGAGGTGTCCATTGGCAATCTACGCAACCCTCTGCGCCCCCTAGAAATTAATCAACCTGAGGGAGCTAGCTTCCAAATTCAGGGCAACCAAATCACCTGGGACAACTGGAATTTCCACTACAGAATGGACCCACGCACTGGATTGGTGCTAGATCAAGTCAGCTACAACGACAACGGTACAGTCCGCCCCATCTTGTACCGCGCCTCCCTCTCCGAAATGGTAGTGCCTTATGCCGATCCAAGCCCTACCTGGAACTTCAGAAGTTCCTTTGACGTTGGTGATTACCAACTAGGACGATTCTCCAACACCTTGCAATTAGGTCAACAAGTTCCTAGTAATGCCGTGCTGCTGGATAGCGTCTTTGCGGATGACTTTGGGAAAGCCTATGTGTCAGAAGATACGTTAGGCGTGTATGAGCGAGATAGTGGCATACTCTGGCAGCATTACAATTCCCAAACCAAAAGCACTGAAGTACGCAGAGGTAGAGAACTCGTTCTGACTCAAGTCGCCACGATTGGCAATTATGATTATGCCTTTGATTGGATCTTTAAACAGGACGGCAGCATTGAAGTTGAGGTGGATCTGACGGGTATTCTTTGGCTGAAGGGGACAAATGCCACAAACGCTTCTGAACTAGATGAAAGCGATGAATATAAATATAGTCCTATAGTCGCACCGAACGTGTTAGGACCCAATCACCAACATTTCTTCAACTACCGTCTTGATTTTGATGTGGACGGCTTAGAGAACTCTGTAGAGGAGTCGAATGTTCAGGGACTGCCAATAAGTGAGACTAATCCACTTGGCAATGCCTTTGTTGAGACAGAAACATTGTTAACGGGGGAACAGAATGCAACGCGGAACCTGAACATCCAAACCAGTCGGCATTGGGCGGTGATTAATGCAACTAAGGAAAATGCTTTGGGTGGAGAAATCGGTTACACTTTAGAACCGGAAAATAACACAGTGCCTTATGCCGCACCGGAATCGTATATACGTCAACGGGCGGGTTTCGTGAACAACCATGTTTGGGTAACACAATACAAGCCTACTGAGTTATATGCGGCTGGGGACTATCCGAATCAAGGACAGCCAGGGCAAGGTTTACCCACTTATGTAAGTGACGATCAATCCTTGGTTGGGGAAGATGTGGTGTTGTGGTACACGGTAGGGTTAACTCATATCACTCGTCCTGAAGATTACCCAGTCATGCCTGTAGAAACGGTTGGCTTTAAGATATTGCCCACAGGTTTCTTTACTCGCAATCCGGCTTTGAATGTTCCAAAAGCATAGTTGGTTTGTAGGAAGAAGCTTGATGACACAACACTTCGATGCGATCGTTATCGGTGCAGGTACTATGGGTAGTGCTGCTGCCTACTACCTAACCCTTGCCAAACAACGAGTTTTGTTGCTAGAGCAGTTTGAAGTGGATCATCAACTCGGTAGTTCTTATGGTGTTGCGCGAATCATCCGCTATGTCTACGACAATCCAATTTACATCAATTTGATGCGGGCTGCTTATCCGCTGTGGTTTGCCCTAGAGGAAAAAGCTTCTGAGAAACTCTACGTTAAGACTGGGGGTATTGATTTTGGTCTACCAACTGAGCCAAACTTTCAGCAACTGTTGAATAGTATAAACTCTGCTGGGCTTGACTACCAGAAAATGACTGCAACTGAAGCAAGCCTTCACTTTTCCCAAATCCGGTTTGATGAAGAGATGGAAGTGGTGTATCAGGAAGATACTGGATTTTTGGCAGCATCAAAGTGTGTATTGGCTCATACTCGTCTGGCTCAGGCGCAGGGCGCAACGCTGATAGACTCGACACCTGTTACCAAGATTCTGATTAACAACAACAGTGTGGAAGTGCAGACAGCGAGTGAAACTTATGCCGCTGCTCGAATTGTAATTACTGCAGGTAGTTGGACCTCAACTTTGTTAGCACCACTTGGCATAGAACTGCCTTTGAGGATAATGCCCACTCAGGTGGGGTTTTTCGCGCCAGACAATAGCGCAGATTATGAGCCAGGGCGCTTCCCAGTGTTCTTAGCCCATATAAATCGTGATTACGGCGAAGAACCTTACGGTATTCCCACACATCAAGGTTCTGGAGTAAAAATTTCTACTTTTTATGGTTGGGAAACTGTCAGCCATCCCAGTGAAGTAGATTATACCCCCGATCCACAATGGGTTGAACGGATGCGGCATTTTTTGCGTCAGTACCTTCCTGGTGCCAATGGTTCACTATTATCAACTCGTAGATGCCTATATACCATGACCCCAGATAAGCACTTTATTATCGATCGCCATCCTGAGCATCCAAACATGGTCTTTGCTGCGGGTTTTTCTGGACACGGCTTCAAGTTCTCTACATTGGTGGGCAAGATTTTATCTGAGTTATTGCTTCTTGGTGAAACTAAACATGATATTAGTCTGTTTAAAGTATCACGTTTTCAAAAATTGACTACGCAGAAGGCAGCGGTGTCATAAGCAGACGTTGCGGGTTATTAAACAGGACAAGATCAGCTTGCTCCCAAACTGCAACCATAGACAGAAGTTATCAAAATTTAAGGTTTGTAAAAATGAATACAGCATTTCCAAGGAAAAACACAATGTCATTTGGCAGTTCAGACAAAACCGTAGTTTTGGGCAACCGCAACCTGACAATAGACGAAGTAGTCAGTGTAACACGTCATGGTGCCAAAGTATGCATAAGCGATAATCCTGAGGTGTTGCAGGGTATCCAAGCATCCTGTGACTACATTCAGAATGCTGTGGAATCGGGAACGCCAATTTACGGCGTAACAAGTGGCTTTGGCGGTATGGCAGATGTCGCGATTTCCGGTGAAGATGCCGCTGTGCTGCAAAACAACCTAATGTGGTATCACAAGGTAGGGGCAGGAAAAAGATTACCGCAGAGGGATGTCCGCGCTGCCATGCTCTTGCGTGCTAACTCCCACTTGCATGGTGCATCTGGCATTCGCCTTGAACTCATCAAGCGTATGGAGACGTTCTTAAATGCTGGTGTCACACCCCACGTATATGAGTTTGGCTCAATCGGTGCTAGTGGCGATTTGACACCTTTAGCCTACATCACTGGGGCGTTGAGTGGTGTGGATCGTTGCTTTACCGTTGACTTCCAAGGCGAAGAAACCGATGCACCAACAGCCTTTCTAAGCTGGGTTTAGACAAGCTGCAACTACTTCCGAAAGAAGGGTTGGCAATGGTAAATGGCACCTCAGTCATGACAGGCATCGCTGCGAACTGCGTGTACGACACCAAAATTCTCTTAGCACTCTCGGTGGGGGCACACGCCCTAGCTATCCAAGGTTTGAATGGCACCAATCAATCATTCCACCCATTTATTCATCAGCTCAAACCACATCCAGGGCAAAAATGGGTTGCCGCCTCTATGCTCAACCTGCTGGCTGGGTCACGTTTAATCCGCGACGAATTAGACGGTTCTCACGACTACCGCAACGATCAACCGATTCAAGACAGTTATTCGCAGCGCTGCTTACCCCAGTATATCGCACCGATTGTCGATGGCATTGAGGAGATTAAAAGACAAATTGAGGTGGAAATTAACTCTGCCACTGATAACCCGCTCATCGATGTCGAAAACGGCGCAAGTTATCACGGCGGTAATTTCTTGGGTGAGTACGTTGGTATAGCAATGGATCGGCTGCGTTACTACATTGGGTTATTGGCTAAACACCTGGATGTACAAATAGCCTCGCTCGTAGCGCCGGAATTTAACAACGGACTTTCACCCTCTCTAGTTGGGAACACTGAGCGTAATGTCAACATGGGGCTGAAGGGTCTGCAAATAACGGGCAACTCCATCATGCCGTTATTAACCTTCTATGGTAATTCCATAGCTGACAGATTTCCTACCCACGCTGAACAATTTAACCAAAATATCAACAGCCAAGGTTTTGCTTCTGCAAATTTAGCGCGTGTGAGCGTAGAAATCTTTCAACAATATATGGCAATAGCCCTGATGTTTGGGGTGCAAGCGGTTGATTTACGTACCTACAAAGTTGCCAAGCATTATGATGCCCGCGCCACCCTTTCACCCGCAACTCAAGATTTGTATATGGCAGTACGCGATGTCGTTGGACAACCACCTAACTCCGAGCGTCCCTACATTTGGAACGACCACGAGCAAGCTCTAGACGAACACATTGCTAAGGTAGCAGCTGATATCGCAAATTGTGGGCAGGTTGTCGCCGCAGTCAAGGCGCTTTACGCAAAGGAGTGAGCAATGGTAGTGGTGAGCGGTTGCAACCATTCACCGCTAATAAAATCCGTGACAATTTTGATCAAACATACTGATTGGGAAGGGGTGTAGTTGTGAAGATACGTCGAGTCGCAATTGTGGGGGGAACTCATGGCAATGAGTTTACGGGAGTTTATTTAGTTAAAAAGTTTGCCCAGTTTCCTGACCTGATTACCAGAGCGAGTTTTGAGACCGTGACTCTGCTGGCAAACCCCAAAGCTTTCAACGCAGTCTTGCGGTATATTGATAAAGACTTGAATCGCTGTTTTCTTCAAAAGGATTTGCTTGACTCTACTAAAAACAGCTACGAAGAAATGCTCGCCAAATCCATCTATAAAATTTTAGGTTTAAAAGGGGATAAACAGGCGGATTTAATTTTCGATTTGCATACCACCACCGCTAATATGGGTTTGACACTCATTCTGTCAAATAATCATCCTTTTAACCTGAAACTGGCTGCTTATTTAAGCCACATTAACCCGTTGGTTCGGGTTTATCGCACCTCTATTGATTCGGCTCAGTCAAACCCATATTTGAATTCTCTGTGTGAATTGGGATTTGCCATTGAGGCTGGTCCAATTGCTCATGGCGTTCTTAGTGCAACGGTTTTCCAGAAAATGGAAGAACTTATTTGTACTATTTTGGACTATCTGGAAAATCTTAATTCCGGCAATATTCAGTCAAATAATCAAACACTTACTTTGTATAAATACCTTTTGGATGTAGACTACCCAAGAAATGAGGATGGTACAGTCAGAGCTATGGTTCATCCAGAGCTTCAAGACAGAGATTATCAAGCCTTGGACCCAGGAGAGCCAATGTTTTTGTCCTTTGATGGTACAACAATTGCTTACGAGGGGGAATCAACTGTCTATCCTATTTTTATCAATTCAGCAGCTTACTCTCAAGAGAGAATTGCAATGTATTTGACTCAGAAGCAGCGAATTAATGTCTAAATGAAACAAAGCTGCCCATTGCTACAACCTACTATCCCAATGACAACGCCTCTGCATTAGACCCTGAAGTCTCAGCTAGTCCTGGCGTGATGTTAGCTTCCTACACTTGGGGAAGTCAGGCACGCCATTTAGGGAACCTGCCCCCAAAAAAGCGTCACGCGGTTGTTCAGCAAGCTTTGGGCTTGATTCATCCTCAAATCAATCAGGAAGGGGTGCTGCGGCGGATGGAAAGTTGGTATTGGGACAAACACCCTTGGAGCCTAGCGGGTTTCACTTTCATGAAGCCCTATCAGCAACTGGGATTGTATAAGGATGTGGTTGCACCTGAAGGTCGCATCTATTTTGCAAGGGAACATACTTCAACCCAATCCGCTTGGATAGAGGGTGCAGTGGAATCATCTTTGCGGGCAGTTAAGGAAATGTTGGTGGCAGGATAAATGATTGACCTTGTGTGGAGACGAAAACAGATTGCTTCGTCACAATTAACAATCGCAATTAAATAAATTTAATTACACCTCGTGGATTGCGAATTTTTTGGTCATTATCAGTTTCAAAGTCAATAAAACAGATAAACATGGTCGGACATAGTTTTAGAAACTTTAGCTTCAACGAATTCATTCAAGACGACAACGGTACGTTATCCATTGGTCAAGTCACTGGGATTCCCAACATCAATTCGCCGCAGCCACCAGGGGATATCTCCACCTGGTTCTTGGGTACACGGGCGGAAAATGGAGCCGAATTTAAAGAACTCATTGGCAAAGCTGTAGACCATATTATTCAGTATCGGCAGGAATACCAACCGGGCGATCCAGAAACTATCACACCAGAGGTAAGAGCCTCAAAAGAATACCAGGCTGGTATGAGTGCTTTGATGGACGCCTATGACAAATTGCTTGACTATCTGCGCGAATACGCAACTCCCTATTTCAGTATGCGCTACCAGGGTCATGTATTGTGGGACATAACAATGCCTGCAATGCTTGGCTACTTTGCTGCCATGTTGCACAATTCCAACCAACTCACTATCCAGTGTTCAACAGCAACAACTTTGTTGGAGTTACAGGTAGGTCGGGATCTGTGTGCAATGGTCGGTTTTCCTGAATTGTCCGGTATGGAACCTTGGAGCCATATCACCGCAGGCGGTTCTATTGCCATCATTGAGGCAGTGTGGGCAACACGAGAGATGAAATTCTTCCCCTTTGCGGCAAGAACTGCCCTTCTGGAGGAACCAGTGCTTGCAAAAGCCCGTGACTTGGAAGTGCCGATTGTAGACGGTAGCCAGCCTAAATTGCTAGAAGCAACATCATGGCAACTGTTCAACATCCGGATGGATGATATTCTCGCCCTACCGCAAAGAATTTGGGAACTATGCGGTGAGAATGAAAAACTCAAAGATGTCTATAGCGTTTGGGATCTTTTGTTAAAGCGTAGCCTCAACGCTCGAGGATGGTCAAAGATGACGCGCGAGTGTTGCCAAGATGTTGGTGAATTGAAGATCATAACAGCGTCAACCAAACACTATGCTTGGCCGAAGGCGGCAGCTGCTCTTGGCATGGGTACCGACAACGAGATCGATGTTTACGTTGATGCTGATGGTCGGATTGATATGGCTCTTCTCGACAAAGCCTTAGCTGAGTGTTTGGACTCCCGCAATCCGGTACTTTTGACCGCAGCTATTCTTGGCAGCGTTGAAGAGAGCGCTGCTGATCCAATAGATAGCATCTTGGAATTGCGCGATCGCTATCGAAAAAAAGGGTTGGAGTTCAACATCCACGTTGATGCTGCTTGGGGTGGTTACTTGATGTCAACCATCCGCCGCGATTACAAATTTGGCGAGGAAAATTCACCCCTATTTTTAGATGATTTTAGCCGCGTACCCTGTAATGAACACACCCTCAAACAGTTGCAGCTGATGAGGAATTGCGATTCAGCAACGATAGATCCGCACAAATTAGGCTATATCCCATATCCGGCGGGAGGCACCCTCTACCGGAATGGTATGATTAAAAATCTCATAATTTTTGCCGGTTCCTATATTGGCGGTACCAAGTCAATCCGCCCCAAAGAACCTTCGGTTTCCATCTACGGTCTTGAAGGTTCTAAGCCTGGTGCTAGGGCGGCTGCGGTGTTCCTATCGCATCAAGTCATTAGACCATCTGTAAGCGGCTATGGCAAAATCATCAGCCAATCTCTTCTCAATACCAAGCTGTTCTGCCTGCGCCTAATGTTGATGGCAGGGGAACAGGACAACTTTATCATGGTACCATTGCCACGTCTTCCAATCGAGCGGACTGGTGGCGACAAGGAAAGCTATCTGGCTACGCTGAGGCAGCGGTTGTACGGTAAAACCCAGTCGGAGATTCTAGCAGATCCTGAGGCAATGGCGATGTTACGTGAAATCGGTCCCGACCAAAACATCATTTGCTACGCCTTCAACTTCAAACGCCTCGATAATAGCATCAACGACGATCCCCAATTGTTCAGTAAATTGATTGATTTGGTTTACGATCGCTTTCACGTCCACTACTACCAGAACGGTAAAGCCGAAGACTTTCATAAGTATCAATTTTTCCTCACCAAAACTGTTTTCCAACTTGACGATTACGGACCGACATTCATCGGTAACTATGCCAAACGTCTTGGGCTATCGCAGACGCCGGATTCCTTGCCTGTTTTGCGATCGGTAATGATGAACCCGTATTTGAGCGACTTGCCCGATGGTGGATCGTTTTTAGATGAGATCATCAAAATTCTTCACCGTAATGTTACCGAGATTATCGAGCAAAATTTTCGCTGACTTTTAGATTTGCTGCACACGCCATAGATGATGAGTAAGTGTGAATGTCATCTATCAAACGGAAGGAATTGAGATGAATTTTCGTGAAGCTAATATCACCGTTGATGTGATTGTTGTTGGGTATGGTGCAGCAGGAGCCGCTGCCGCCTTGACCGCGCATGAACACGGTGCCGAGACTTTAATCCTGGAGAAAATGCTATGTCCTGGTGGTAATTCTTTGGTGTCATCAGCAAACATGGTTTTTCCGAAAAACACTGCGGATGCTGACAAGTTCGCCGATTACTTAAATGAAGTTAACTTCGGCACAACAGAGCCTGAACTTGTCGATACCTTTGTGAAGGGACTTTTGGAAAATTCGGCTTGGCTAGAGTCTTTGGGAGGAGAGTTGGAAATCTATGATGGCTTCAAACAAGATCCATCAATATCTTACTACATTCCCAACCTCACCTTTGCTGGGCTACCTTCTGCCCAAGGTCTGGAACTTGTAGCCCTCCATCTCAAGCAAACAGAGACTTGTCCAGAACCGACGGGTGGCAATCCAATCCCAAGGCTTTTTGCTGCGGGTGAGTTCGGTTGGATTTGGGGGTTTCGATACCAAACATCGACGAACTACTCCGAATGTCTCGTTTTCGGGCGGTTCGCAGGTAGGAATGCCGCTCTTAGTGAGCCGTTTATTTGACTCAACCATAGATGTAGTTATTCGCGAGGGATGAAAATGACACCAATGTCTAAATTGAAGTTCATCTTGCTGCTCTTCGCTGTAGCAATCTCATTAATTACTTTTGATTTCGCCAGTGCCCACGCCAAGGTGATCATTCTTGATCGCTACATCATTCCTGGAGAGGCTGTTTTTCCAGAAGGTATTGCATACCAACCGAAAACTGGCAACTTTTTTGTGTGTAGCAACGGAGACGGCACGATTTTCCGAGGAAATCTTCGGAAGAAATTCGCAGACGTTTTCCTACCTGGTGGCGAGGATGGGCGCACAACAGCGACCAACGTAAAACTGGACGACCACAAAAGTCGTTTGTTTGTAGCAGGATCTACTAGTGGTCAAATCTTTGTCTACAACAGCTACAGTGGCGAACTACTTAGTAAGTTCAATAACCATAAGGCTTCCACATTAATTAATGATGTAGCCATCACTCCAAGTGGAGATGCATACTTCACCGACTCATATGACCCAACTTTGTACAAAGTTTCGACCAACGAAGCAAATGAATTTCAGTATGAGGCTTGGCTCGACTTTACTGGTACGGTTGTAGATTACCAGTCAGGCGTTAATCTCAATGGCATCGTCGCCAGTGATGACGGCAAGTACTTGATCGTTGTACAGTCCAATACCGGAAAGCTTTTCCGGATTGATATTGATAGTGAGCAAGTCACTGAAATTGATCTAGGCGGTGAGAGACTTACTAACGGTGATGGTATTTTGCTTAACAAAAAGCAGATTTTGTACGTTGTGCGTAACCAGGAAGAGTTAATCGTTAAAGTGCAGCTAGAAGATGATTTCTCTAGTGGCACCGTGGTCTCGAGTACGACTGACCCGTCATTTGACGTCCCAACCACCATTGCTCAAGTTAGGAAGCGCCTGCTAGTTGTCAATACTCAATTAGACAAGTTTTTATCAGGATCGGCACCCGAACTGCCGTTTACTGTTTCGACCGTTCCTCTTCCCTGACGCTTGCTCAACATCTGAAACAGCTATCAACCCAAAAGCAATCAATTAGTACACTTGCATTGACAGCAGTGCAGGATGCACCCCAAAAATGGCAAACCTAAGCTTCAACGAATTCACTCAAGACGACAACGGGACATTATCCATACTTTCGGCATCCAGGGCACTAGGTTTTTTAATGGCTTGTCGTTTACCGACGAGCCGGGTGTTTGGAAGAGAACTGGAGAGCGCGAAATTACGGCGCGCTGTATCAGTTTTGACTATCTTCCCCCCAGCAATGCAAATAAGTCTGGTCAGGTCGTCGCCACAGCTGATTACACTTACATTATCGCCTTCAATGCCGACTTTAACCAACTTAGCTCGACGTACACTGGTGTTGGCTATCCTCCTGATGTCAATCCGCTCGCTCCCTTTGATGCAAAGCCCCTGTTTACCTCAAGCGGCAGCTACCAGGGACAACGCATTATGGTTAAATGAATCGAATAGGGTGTAGTTGAAGTAACAATGATTGACGTTGTGTGGAGACGGTTTTTCAAAGTTAGAAATACTTTTCGTTTTGGCGTTGTAGTTTTGCTTTCCTGTGTAGTGATCGTCATAGCTATCAAACAGGTGCAGGGATCTGCTACCCAAAAGCAGACACTCGAACAACTCATTGGTAAACCAATAGCCCAACAGATAGAAACACACGTTCGCGCTTTGGCATCGAAACCACACGAAGCTGGAACTGATGCCAATACTAAAACTGCCCAGTACTACGCCAAGAAACTGCGAGAGTATGGTTTCGATGAAGTTATCTTTAACCGCTATGAAGTGTTGCTACCACGCCCAGTCAAGCGCGAGGTAACGCTGCTTCAACCAGAGTCATACAACTTAAAGTTAATTGAACCGCCAATTCCAAGCGATCCGGACTCATATAATCAAGCTTTATTACCACCGTTCAATCCTTATGCAGCGGATGGCGATGTCACAGCGCCAGTAGTTTATGTGAATTACGGACTATCTGAGGATTACGCGGTACTCGATTCAATGGGGATTTCAGTTAAGGGTAAGATAGTTATTGCTCGTTATGGTCGCAGTTGGCGTGGCGTCAAATCAAGGTTGGCGGCGCAACGTGGAGCGGTTGGATGTCTACTCTATTCAGATCCAGCAGACGATGGTTATGTTAAAGGCAAGGTGATTCCTGAAGGAAAATGGCGACCAGAATTTGGGGTGCAGACAGGTTCTGTCCTAGATATACCCAAATATCCAGGCGATCCGCTGACACCAATGCAACCTTCTAAACCGGGTGTCGATCGCCTGACTCAGTCATCAGCTGTGACGCTAGAGAAAATTCCCGTTTTGCCAATTTCCTACGGCGATGCTCTACCAATCCTGCGGAATCTGGATGGTAAGGTGGTGCCAAAGGAATGGCAGGGAGGTTTACCAATTACCTACCGTATTGGTGACAATGCAGCTGTTGTCAGGATGCAGTTGCAGTCGGATTGGTCTGTGCGTCCGATAGTAAACGTGATTGGGATTTTGCGAGGAAAGACAGAACCAGAAAAGATTGTTATGGTGGGTAGCCATCGAGATGCTTGGGGCTTTGGCGCAAATGACCCAGTTGCTGGGGAATCCTCATTACTCGAAAGCGCCCGGACAATTGGTGAACTTGCCAAACAAGGACATCGACCACAACGTTCGATAGCGATCGCTTCTTGGGATGCAGAAGAGTACGGCATGATTGGCTCTACTGAGTACGGCGAAGAATTTCAAGACACGCTCAAGGGGAATGTTGTTGTCTATTTGAACAGAGAGTTTTATATAGCTGCCGACTTTAATGCCAGTGGTGTTGCTTCACTCCAGCCTTTGCTCAACCAAATTACAAAAGAAGTACAGATGCCTGATAGTGACAAGAGTATTTTCGAGGCGTGGCGGGAATCCCAGCAGAATAATACTGTTACTGTTAACGGTATGCAAGAGGTGCGTCTAGATGGATTGGGTGCAGGTAGTGACTATATGGTGTTTATGCATCACCTGGGCATTCCCTCGCTCGACTTTGGATTTGGCGGAGCTGATGACTATGGCGGCTATCATTCCCGCTACGACAGTTACTGGTTTTTTAAGAATTATGGCGATCCCGGCATTGCTTATGGAGAACGGTTGACAGAATTAGTATCGCTATTTCTGCTACGGATGGCAGATGCACGGGTATTGCCATTTGACTACGCCAGCTACTCAGAAGCGATTGACCGCTACATAGATGAACTCTCCGAGGTTGCTCAAAAGCACTCAGTTGCACTAGACATAGATAGAATTCGCGCCGCCAATATTGAACTCAGAACGACGGCTCAAAAGCTGAATGCAGAAACAGCCCAGATTGCAACAATGAGCGATCGCTCCTTAGAACATAACCAAAAAGCTATATCCCGATTGAACAATTTACTGCTAAGAGCAGAGTCAGCATTCTTAGACCAAAACGGATTGCCCCGTCGTCCCTGGTATCGTCATCAAATCTATGCACCGGGTTATGACACTGGGTATAATGCCGAACCCCTTCCAGGAGTGCGAGAGGCAATTGAAAGAAAAGACACCGAACAGACCGAACAAATGACGAATGTGCTAGTAAGCGCCTTAAATCGAGTGCGCGATACTTTGCAGGAGGCGTTTGCAGTAGCCTTGGAGGTAAACAAAGCAACTTAGCGGTAAGAGTGCATTCATTTTCAAGGGTTCGTAGTCAGCAGTGAGCATGTTTATGTAAGCGCTCAAGAGCCTAGTACCGCTGGGCGGAAGTCAAAAGTCAAAAGTCAAAAGTCAAAAGACTAATACCATAAGCAAGAATGCTGATTTTTAATGGTAGCTTTATTTCCGCTCTCATGTACTAGTACAAACTTATCAAATTAAAATATTTGTATCAAATTTTGCGTTTATGAGTAAACCAAACAAATTCCTCTCATTCAACCGTCGCTGGTTTTTACGCGGTCTTGCATTTACAGGTGGTGCAGCACTCTTCTCAAGTTTAACTCAGTTGAGGAGTTTGACTAGGGCGCAGGCACAAGGAGCAGCAGTCAATTCTGCTAACTTACTAAACGAGTTAGAGTCTATTCCCAATCCAGGTAGACCCTTAAAAGTTGTGATTTTGGGAGCAGGGATGGCGGGTCTGTGCGCCGCCTATGAATTGGAAAAGCGGGGACATACCTGCGTGATTTTGGAAGCCGATCGCAGCCATATTGGCGGTCGGGTTCGTACGCTACGCTTTGAAGATGGTTTGTATGGTGATGTGGGTGCAATGCGAATTCCCAAAACGCACACTTTGACGCGCCATTACATTGAGTTGTGCGAGTTGGAACTTCGTCCATTTGTTTCGGAGAACCCAGAGACATACTATTATATGCGCGGTCAGCGTCTTCGAGTTAAGGATGCAGACAAGCTGCCTGAGATTTATGGTCTGTCTGGTTCTGAGAGTGGGTTAACACCAGATGATGTTTGGAATCTTGCAGTGGAAAGCCGTCTTTCCAAACTAACCGAGTCGGAAAAAGCAGAGATATTTGCTGAGTATCCCCAAAGCGCAGCCGTGCTTGAGATGGATGAGCAATCCTTTCTGCAATGGTGTAAAGCTGCTGGATTGTCGGATGAGGCGATCGAAATGATGTTAGCAGCTAGAGGATTAGTGGGTGACACAGTTGACTTCTCTGCCCTCAGCATTATCCGTATTGAAGAGAACTTGAAGAACGATTTAGATGAAATTGTCGGCGGTACAGACCGCTTACCTGCTGCTATTGCACACCTCCTCAAATCGAAACCCAGAAGGGGCTGTGAAGTGATCCGAATAGAACGAGACGATGAAGGGCAGAAGGCAGCAGCAATTTATACCAAAAATGGCAGAACTAAGCGGGAAGAGGGGGATTTTGTTCTCTGTACCATCCCCTTCCCAGTTTTGTCTCGGCTCGATACACCTTTTTCTGGAACCAAACAACAAGCGATTCGTGGGTTGTCATATAACTCTGCAATGAAAGTGCAAGCTATAGCCAACCGCCGTTTTTGGGAAACCGACGACGGGATTTACGGTGGCGGGACGTACAGCGATTTGCCCATTGGTACAACCTACTATCCCAATGACAACGCCTCTGCTAAAGACCCGGAAGTTTCAGCTGGTGCTGGCGTGATACTCGCTTCCTACACTTGGGGAAGTCTGGCACGCCATTTAGGGAAGCTGCCCCCAGAGGAACGCCATGCGGTTATCCAGCAATATCTGGGCTTGATTCATCCTCAAATTAATAACGAAGGCGTGCTGCGGCGGATGGAGAGTTGGTATTGGGACAATCACCCTTGGAGCCTAGCGGGTTTCGCTTTCATGAAGCCCTATCAGCAAACGGGATTGTATAAGGATATAGTTGCACCTGAAGGTCGCATCTATTTTGCGGGGGAACATACTTCAACGCAATACGCCTGGATAGAAGGTGCAGTGGAATCATCTGTGCGGGCAGTGAAGGAAATGTTAGTTGCAGCACACGCTTAATTATTATTTTCTCTGACGCAAAGACGAGGGTTTATTGCTCTTTGTTCGGCACTGCGCTACAACAGCGATCGCGCTTGTGAGATGTGAGGCTTCTTTTTGTTCTAGCTAAAAGATGCCTCATTGAGAACAGAAACTCTTCCGAGTGATAGAAGAAACTAATTTACAATTTTTAATACTTTGAGGAAAGCCAACAGTTTGTAATTTATTTTCCTCTTGGCTCAAGGCTATTACATACGTTGCAGTGATTGACTTGTTTTTATGTCATATTTCCTACTTAAATCTTTAAAAGCATAATTGCAGTTTTGGTAAGACAAGTATCTATTGTCACAAGCAACGGTTAGTTTAATATTTGAATCACTCAATATTCAGCACAATTGCATATTGACAACAGCGTTATCAGCAGGGAACGAAAATGACAGCCAACTATGATAGTATTGCCCAGCAATATAAAAAATCCAAAGAATTGCCGTTTCGACTACATATTGAAGCATATACATTGTTTAATCTGTTAGGTGATTTGGGCGGAAAATCGCTCTTGGATCTGGCTTGCGGTGAAGGATTCTACACCAGACAATTCAAACAGAAGGGCGCTGCACGGGTAGTAGGGGTGGACAATTCCGACAAAATGATCGAACTGGCAAGACACGAAGAAGCCTCCCAACCCCAAGAAATTGAATATATTGTCGGTGATGTACTCGAACTTGGTGAAATTGGCAGCTTCGATCTAGTGGTGGCTGCCTATCTGCTGAATTACGCCCAAACCAAAGAACAACTGCTTAAAATGTGTCAGAGCATCTTCGCCAACCTGAAACCAGGCGGTCGTTTCGTCACTCTCAACAATAATAGCGAACAACCTCCTGCGTCCTATCCCATAACTGAAAAATATGGATTTATCAAAAGCGTGCATGAACCGCTCACAGAAGGCACACCTATAAAATACACATTCAAAGTTGATGGGGAGAAATTCAGCTTTGATAACTATTACCTTAGCCAAGCCACTTACGAATCGACGTTGAGAAGTGTCGGCTTCAAACAGGTGCGGTGGCAAAAACCGACAGTTTCTCCTGATGGGGTGAGGCAAGAGAGTCAAGAGTTTTGGCAAGATTTTCTTAACTATGCGCCTATGGTTGGCATTGAGTGCGTTAAATAGCTGTTTTTGAAGCAACCAAGCGGCGAGCCATTCACTGGTTCGATGCTATTCTCACACTCAAAGACACTCTGGATTTCCGGGAGTAGTGTCACACTCAGACACGCTCATAACAAAAGTTAATGTCATCATGAATTGGATCAGCAGGTTAAATAATGAGATTTTTAACGCAGATTATAGGTGTGGGGCTGGTAATTCTTGCCCTGGTAGATATCTACCTGACTGTGCTGTTTCCTCGCCTTGGCAGCAGCATACTTAGTTTGCGACTCAGTAAAGGACTATGGCGGCTGTTCTGGTTAGTTGCATACATTATTCCCTTTAAAGACAAAAAACTGCTTGCTCACAGTGGTCCTATATTGGTAGTTGCAACTGTAGTGGTATGGCTATGCTTGCTGCTTTGGGGGTTTGCGTTAATCGTTTGGAGTGAGCTGGGTTGGGCTATACAATCTAGCCGTGGATCGACAGATACTGATTTTGTAACCGCGCTTTATTACAGTGGCTTTTCATTGACAACGCTTGGTACAGGCGACTTTACGCCAGAAACTAATTTCCAACGACTGCTGATGATATTGGAGGCAGCAGTTGGCTTCTCAGTCTTCACTTTAACAATTACCTACCTGCTGTCGATTTACAGCGCACTCATCAGACGCAACACCTTTGCTTTGAGCTTGCACCACCGCACTGCTGGTACAGCAGACGCTGCGGAAATAATAGCGAGGCTTGAAGCCGATGGTCACTGTGGTGTTCTTCAACAGGATATTTCTGACATAGCTAGGGATTTGATTAATCTTTTGGAATCACAGAACTCTTACCCAGCGCTGATCTATTTCCGTTTTCGGCAAACTTACTACGCTCTGCCACGAATACTACTTTTGGCAATGGATACAGCTACCTTAATTAAAAGTGCATTGAATACCGAAAAGTATTATTCACTAGTACATTCTACAGCAGTAGCTCAATTGTGGGGTGGCGGTCTACAACTGCTTGTTGAGTTGTCTAGCTTGGTTCTGCCAAAGAGCCGTTCAAATATTAATGATACGCTAGAGCAGGTGTGGCGAAAGCGGTATTATCAGGCGGTGGAAAAGTTTAAAGCCGAGGGAATAGAGACAGCAAGTGATTTAGAGGCTGGTGCTTCAAAGTACATTTCTCTTCGCCAAAAATGGAACCCCCCTTTAGCTCGACTTGCTCATTATATGGCGTATAACTGGAGTGAAATAGCTCCCCATGAAAGTTAAGAAAACGAAGTGCTCCTTGTTATCGGCTAAAACCCTCGTTGAATCTGGACACTTGTGTAGCGTGTAGCGAGAAATCAAAGTAAGCTTACCTGCTTTTATGTTTAATTTCACCCACTGACTTAAATCAATTGCACACAGATAATGCTTAATTGCTAATGCTTAATTGCTAATAGCTTTAATCAACTCATGACAAAACACATTATCGGCTTAACTGGAGGCATTGCTACAGGCAAAACCACTGTTGCCAATTATTTGGCTAGTGCTTACAATTTGCTTATTTTGGATGCAGATATTTATGCCAGAGAAGCAGTATCTGTAGGTTCACCCATTCTTCAGGCGATCGCTCAACGTTACGGAGAAGAAATTTTACTTGTAGATGGAAACCTCAACCGTCAGAAGTTGGGAGAGATTATTTTTAATAATCAAGAGGAACGTAACTGGGTAGAGGGCTTGATTCATCCGTATGTGGGCGATCGCTTTCTAGAAGAAATTGCCGTATCATCAGCACAAACACTAGTATTAGTTGTGCCTTTGCTGTTTGAAGCCGAAATGACTCATTTAGTCACAGAAATTTGGGTAGTCAGTTGTTCTGAACAACAGCAATTAGAAAGATTGATGCAACGAAATAATTTAACTTTAGAGCAAGCACAAGCCCGAATTATGAGTCAAATGCCAATAACAGAAAAAATAGCCCGTGCGGATGTTGTGTTGGATAATTCCTCTACTCTCGAAGTGCTGCTTCAACACGTAGATGCAGCAATTTTGAGTTTTGAGCCAAGATACGATGTTTGATACTAAACCACTATAGAACAAGCTTTTAGAGATTGCCTCGTTCCCAGCCTCAGGCTGGGAATGCCTACTGCGAGGCTCTGCCTCTCTTACTTGCGTGTACTAGCCGCTTCAAGGGCATTTCCTGCTTAGACCTGGAAACGAGATTTTAGAAGGGTTTTGGCTGAAATTGACACCGATGGCATTTTGCCCGCCCAGATAATGCAAGCTTATTTGTGGAACAGCTTAGTTTCCGTCTCACTCTATAAGCTCGCCAAGGTTAAAATCTATTCTTATCCAACCTTTGAGTCTTCGTAGATTGTCGAGAAGGAGTAAAGGAATTTGCCAGTGATGTACCATCAGGAAGGGTAGGGGATCATCGACCTCAAAAATTGCGTCTTTCCCCCGCAAAATGTTTCTTACCCAGGTTTGTAATTGCTTTAATGATCTAATCCCAGTCAGCCTCCAAACTTCGTGGTACAGCCAGTAGGTTGGCTTACTATCTGGTAGAGGTTGCAAAGGTTCAGCCAGAGGCTCTCTACCAAGGTATGCATCTGCTACCCCTGGATGGTTGTAAAACATAGTAATTGCGGAGTGGGTGCGGGGGTTGCATTCGATTGGATAAACAGTTCCGTCAATAGCCTGAATGATGTCAAAGGAAGCCTCTCCGGTAAGTCCCAGTTCTTTGACAAAACGACTCACCCATTGCAGAATCTCAGGTTTATCAACATTTTCGTAGTTGACTTGAAAGGCGGATGACTCACAGCAGCAGTACAGTCTTAACTCCCCATTTCGTAAGCTACTGTGAGTGCAGTATTCCTGTCCGGGGATGAATTCCTGCATAATCCAGGGGTGATCCTCGCTGATCGGCAGACTCTTGACAAATGCTGCTGTTTGTTCAATCGTGTCGCAGGGTAGCTTGGTCATGTTCAAGCGGCGCACGGAGTCGTAGGGTATGCTTTTGAGAATGTACTTATTCTTCTCGTGCGAAAAGTCGAAGTTTAGAACTTGTTCTGGAGCAGTAATTTTGAAGGATTTGGGAACTGATAAACCGAATGAGCGGGCTTTTTCGGCAAACGCAAACTTGTCATCCAGCATGTTGGTGACTTCACCATCGAAGTGGAAAATCTCGCAACAGCCTGCTAACACTGGCTTGTTCTCGGGGTCAAAGTAGCTGACGGCAAAAATAGCTACCGGGATAAAAAAGTCTATGTTTTCTTTTTTGGCGATCGCACGTAAAGCTTGACTGTAACCTTCTAAGTCTTTCTGCGGTTCAGGGACGGTGTAATAGCCAGCGACAGCCTTGGAAAATCGATGACCACTTAACCAGTATTTGTGGATGTCAACTAAAATCACCCTATGTCCTGCGGCGTGAAATGATCGCGCTAGCTGAAGGGTTTTGGTCATCCTACCGCCACCGATCAAGATATTTTTGGGATTCTCGGTTAAAACCATTTGCTTCTTGAACGGTCTGGTGAAAAAATTCCACAGCAACGCTGCTAAGACGACGATGCAGTTGAAGGGAAAAGCGATCGCCAGTAATGCAAGGGTACCCAAGTTTCGGAACACTGCAAAAATACGCGCCTTTATAAATTGCAATTCAACCATTAGCTCTAAAAATTTTGTCTTGAAAGTAATTATAGTCTCGGTTACCTTGGTAGCGCCAAAACAGGTAGAAAACTGAATTTTACAAATCTTTATTTTTGTTTTTTATGTTCTAAAAAAGTTAACAAAAAGAACTCAGAACTCAGGAGTCAGAAGTCAGAATGAACTTCTGTACGACTTGGTGATCAGTAGGGGGTTGAAATCCCCAGCGTCTACACGGTGTCTACAATTGCTTCGGGTGCTACTCCGACGAAAGTGATTCTGAGTTCTGCGTTCCTACTCTGCGGTCTTCTTCAATATTTATATAGCAAGCCTAAATGATAAGCCCTGCGGGCACGCTGCGCGAACGTGAAATTCTCTCTTCTCTCTTTTCTTGGCGTCCTAGCCTTCGGCACGCCGCTTCGCGTCTAAGGCGTCTTGGCGGTTGATAAATTTCATAAATCAAATCGGACTGCTAGATGAATTTAATAATAGATATTTGTGCTACTTTTCCTTAATAAAATAAATCAATATAAACTCAAGGTGTCTGTTGTGTCACCCATTCCTCGAATAGTTGAGAACCTACGGCATAATACTCCTCATCCAACAGCCGAATCACACCAGTCCCCGCAATAACTTCTAAAGCATCTGTCACTTTTCCTTGGCTGAAACCTGTATATTGTGCCAAAGTTTTAGGAGTTCCTTTGCGGTTCTCAACCAGGGCTTGATAAACTGTTCTTTCAGTTTCTCCAAAGCAACCAGAGTGCTGTTCTTCATTCCACCATGAGGAAAAGTCTTTGTCGTGATACTGGATTAATTTATTGATTAAATTCGTGCAGGAGTCTGTTTGGTGGTCGAAGATAATATTGAGAGTTTGTTGTATTAAATATGGATGGCATCCTGACCATTTTATAATAGAGGTCATTTTTTGCTCGGGGAAAGAAATTTGTTCCAGTTCTGCGCGATCGCCTATCAATTTCTTTGTTTCTTCTTCGCTTAAGGGAGTTAACCATTCAATTTCTGCTATGTTTAATAATGGAGAACCGACGCGCTGCTGATATTCTTTCAAATCTCGATAACCTGATAGCAAAAGACCCAAAAAAGGTTTGATAGCAGTGTCAGTATCTTTCAATCCTCGTAGATATGACCAAGCATCGCTTGCCCAATTTTGGCGCACAATGAATTCAGCGCCATCGATGAGAAAGCAGACACCTTGAAAATTTAACTTGCGAAGTTCTTCGATAGTTTTTAAGAACGCCAAGCGGAAGCTATCATTATCTAAGCGTCGTTCGTAGTCGGGATTGCCTTCAATAGTTTCGATTGTCAGGTGCAGTTCTTTCTCTCGTTTTATTTTCGCACCTACGAGTTCCAGAAACTTCGTTGCTAAATCCAAACACTTAGCTTTCTGTTCGTGTTGTTGTAGCAGTTGCTTTAATGTACCGTCTTGTGTCCATTGTGGCAACCGTAACTTTAATAACTGTACATATTTATCACTCAATGTATGGTCTTTGGTGTTGGCTGCGTATTCGATTAATCTTTCTCGTAGTTCTAGGGCTGTATCTAAGGGGAGTAAGGTTGCCAACAATAAGTAAACACCGCGAAAACGTGGGTCGTTGATGTGTTGATTGACACGCTCTTGAATTTCTTCACTTTCGCCAAGAAAGTTTTGCACCAGGAAGAACTCCATAATTTTGTCGTGGCGAAAGTACCAGCTTTTGTGCGGTTCTCCCTCAGCATCCTCCCACTGACGGCTGATGACCATTTTATATTTTTCGTCTTCCATACTGATTAACTCTTGCCTAAATTCATCAGCAGGAATGGCGCTTTCGTCGTTGAGCCGCATCTGGTAAACTGCTTGCGAGAACTTCTTGAGTGGAAATTCGTGATTCCATTCTCGCAGGTATTCTTCCGCCATCAGATGATATTGCTGTTCTTGCAGGCGAAACAAATCTGGTTGTTTACCTTGTGATAGCATCAGGGCAACCAGCGTTAAATCCATTGGGTTGGAAAGAATTCGCTTGGCTGCTTCTAAATCTTCTGAGGATTGTTGATCGTTGAATGCTGCTGCTATGTAGCGAGAGCAAGCTTGTTCGTAGTCTCGGAACCCCACCCCTAACCCCTCCTCCGCAGTCGCTTCAACGGGGGGAACCCCCGCACAGCGCTGCTCTCCGCTAGCAGGGAGGGGGAAAGAAGGCGGGGTGGGGTTTTCGTGTTGTGGGCTATTGTGACTTTTCACGTTATGTGGAAAAATCCACGAAAAACCTAACCCCCTAGCCCCCTTCCCTACAAGGGAAGGGGGAAGATTCAAAGCCTCTCCCCTTGCAGGGGAGAGGTTTGGAGAGAGGTTTTCCACATCCGGTGAAAAGTCAGGTGGGCTATGAGACGAACTTGGTAGAAGTCGCTGCTGACGATAAATCAAAAACTGCTGTATTTGTTCGCGTTCCAACGGCTGCAATTCATATTTTTTTGCCGTTGAGGGGGGTATCCAATCCAAGGGCTGAGTCGTCATAATAATGTTGCCCCGGAAATAACTTTCCGCAAACTGGGAGATTTTCGCTCGCGTGTCGGCGGTGACTTCGTTGAGTCCGTCGATGCAGATGTCTATAGCTCCATAGTAAATCAGGTTTCTGAGGAATTTGGCATCTTGTACCTGTCCTTGCAGCTTGGCATAAATTGCGTCAATGATGCCGTTGTCACACTTTTGGGCGGGTAGATAGGCGACTGTTTGCTGCGAGGTTTTCACCAAATGGCGGAGAAACATCGACTTGCCTAAACCAGAGTCGCCTTCTAAGACGATTTGCCCCGTGATACTGGGAATCGCCTGCGTAATTGGTCGAATTTCACCCCTATCCTGATGTAGAGACGCGCCATGCAACGTCTCTACAACGCCGGATTGTGGAAAATATGCTAGAGAACTGAAATTGTCTAATCCCGCATCTGCAAGCAACACAGGTTTGAATGGTTCAAACAGTCGGCGACGCAGGTAAGGAACCCAAGTCAGGAGTAAGCCGATGTAGCCAAAACCCAAAATATGCCTTACCCAGGGGTTCCAGAAGATTGTTTGCACTTGGGGAAATTTGGGGTAAGCAAGGATGAGGGTAAGCCAAATGGCAAGGTGAGTGAGGATGATTTTTGTAGCAAGGAAAAACCACTTCCAAAATTCCAGATTATCTATGACTGACTTCACCGCAGGAGCTTTAGTGGAACCAACTGCTTTCAGATTTTTGTAGTGACTTTCAAGTAAACTAATATCCTGCGGTTTCCAAAGAACTTTTTTGTTAGATGCAACAACTGAAATCTGCTCTTCCAAGTCTTCCCTTAATCCATTCAACCCCTGACTAGGCACCCAAATCTTGCGAAATAATTCCAGTGTGTTCTTGCCTTCATCGTATTTAAGTTGCTCAGGAATTGCTGTTTTATCAGATTTACCAAGCCACTTTAGCAGTGTTTTCAACTCATCATTGCCACCTCCAAGAAAATGGGTTAAAAACCGCCAGTATTCAAAATTTATATCATTAAAAGAAGAAGACTCTGACCAAAGCTTTCCCTGATTTGGTTCATAAACATAATTGAGGATGAGAATAACGTCTTCTAACTTCAGTTGTTTTATGTTGCCCAATGCTCTTGCCGCATAGGCACGAACGTTAGCGTCAACCTTTTCATCCTTGAGGATATTGAGGATGTCTGGAACGTATTTTGCTGCCGCT